>JAZDEU010000001.1:0-8530 GCA_043808545.1 bacterium
AAATAGTCGCCTCCAGCGTCATTCTGAACCCCGCTTGCGGGGTGAAGAATCCCGTGGTTAAGCAAAAAAACTCTGGGATTCTTCGCCCTCCTGGCGCTCGGGCTCAGAATGACGAGACTATTTCAACAGACACTAATTAAAAATTAAGTAAATAAAAATTGAATAAAAATTTAAAATTAAAATATGTATTCCCATATCCCAGTAATGCTAGATGAAGTAATAGAATATTTGAATCCCCAGGCTGGTAAAAATTTCGTGGATTGCACTTTAGGCGGCGGCGGGCATGCGCTGGAAATATTAAAGTTAGTTGCGCCGGACGGGAAAGTTTTAGGAATTGATCTTGATGAAAAAGCGCTTCAGTTTGTAAAGTCTAAAGCATGCCCTGAGTTTGCCGAACGGGTTCATAAAGTCAAAAGTCTGGAGAATAATCTTATATTGGTTCAAGATAATTTTGCGAATTTAAAGAATATTTTAAGTGAACACAATTTTTATTCAGCGCATAGCATATTGTTAGATTTGGGAATTTCAAGCGCGGAATATGAAGAAAGCGGAAGAGGTTTTTCTTTTCAAAAAGATGAGTCGCTAGATATGAGATTTTGTGGAACTTCCCATAACCATTCTCAAGAGAGAAGTTGGCAGAAAAATGTTCAGAGCGTTCCCCTCTATAAGAGGGGGCAGGGGTGTGTTTCCGCGGAATTGACCGCGGAGGAAATAGTTAATACTTGGCATAAAGATGAATTGACGAAGATATTTAGAGAATATGGAGAGGAGCCGTTAGCTGGAAAAATTGCAAGTAAGATCGTTGATGCGAGAAGGAATAAAAAAATTAGTAGCACAAAAGAACTTAGCGATTTAATTTTTGGAGAATATAAGAGGGTTTATAAAAATAAAACATTCAAGAAGCATCCCGCGACAAAGATTTTTCAAGCGTTAAGAATAGCAGTGAATCACGAGCTGGAAAATTTAGAATCAGTATTGCCGCAAGCGCTAGAAGCGCTGGAAAAAGACGGGAGACTGGCTGTGATTTCTTTTCATTCGTTAGAAGACAGGATTGTAAAAAAGTTTTTCGCGTTGAACGCGAAAGGGTGTATTTGTCCGCCAGATTTTCCTGTGTGCAAGTGCGGGCATAAGCCATTATTAAAAATTATAACAAAAAAACCAATTATTCCGTCAGATGATGAAATTGCGCATAATCCAAGAGCAAGAAGCGCAAAATTAAGAGTGGCGGAAAAAATTTGAGTTCATAAAGTTAAAAAGTAGGGGCGCGAAGCATCGCGCCCGTATAAAAGTTTGTAAAGTTATAAATTGTACATGTTGATTAGATTACCTTATTACTTTATAAACTATTCCTATGTCTAAATTTATTAAAGGCGACAAAAAAATAGTAAAATCAAAAAATAAGTTTTCTTTTTTAAGAGCGATGTCATTGAATTTTATTTGCTTGCTAGTCTTAGCAATAGTTTTTTTTCTTTATTTGGGGCAGATAAATTCTTCTGCTTCAAGGGTTTATGAAATACAGGATTTAGAAAAAGAGAAAGCATCGATGCAAGAAAAGAGCGATAATCTAAAATTGGAAATAGCAGAATTAAAAAGTATGAGTAATATAGAGGCAAGGATGGGGAAGCTTAGTTTGGTGGATTCTAAAGATGTGGAATATTTAGAGAAGAAAGATGTTGTCGCCGTTGTTAGTCGCTGAAGAATGAATCATGAATCTGGAATCATAAATCATGACGCCGATGTTTTCTAGAAATAAAAATAAAATTACACCCAATAATGCTCGCATAAATTTTTTTTGTTTTTGTGTCTTTCTTTTTTCGTTCGCGATTGTTTTTAAAGTTTTTAAGCTTCAGATTCTAGATTATAATTTTTATGACGCGCTAGCTTCTGATCAGCATCAAATTTTTAAGAAACTTTTTCCGAAAAGAGGAGAGATATTTTTACAAAATAGCCAAAAAAAAAATGAATCTAGAACTAGTTTATATGATAATTTATATCCGGCGGCGGTTAATAGAAAATATAATTTTTTTTACGCGGAACCGAATCATATAGAAAATCCTGAAAGAACGGCGGAATTATTAGCAAAATATCTAGATTTAGATAAAGAACATTTGTTGGAAAAATTTTTTTTAAAAGATGATCCGTATGAGCCGTTAAAGCATAAGGTTAGCCAGAAAATAACTAATCAGATAACTTCGCTTGGATTAAAAGGAGTGGATTTTCTAGAAGAAGATTTCAGATATTATCCAGATGAAAATATAGGAGGTCACATTTTAGGATTTTTAAGCTCTGAAAATGATACAACAAAAGGGCAGTATGGAATAGAAGAATATTTTAATGATTTATTGAGCGGAGAACCAGGCTTTATAAAGACGGAAAAAGATGTTAAGGGCGGAATAATAAAAATATGGGATACTGCTTTTTATGAAGCGCGGGATGGAGCGGATGTTGTTTTAACAATTGATTATGCTGTCCAGCATAAGATTTGCAGCGAACTTAAGAAAGGAGTAATACAATATGGCGCGGACGGCGGTACGATTATTGTTATGAATCCTGAAACTGGCGCGATTTTAGGAATGTGCAGTTATCCTGATTTCAGTCCTGAAAAGTATGGGGAAGTTTCTGATATAGCCGTATTTAATAATCCTGCGATATTTGATGCGTATGAGCCGGGTTCTATTTTTAAGCCAGTGACTGCTTCAATAGCGTTAGATTTAGATAAAATTGAGCCGAATACGACATACGAAGATACTGGTGAAGTCCGAATCGGTCCGCATGTAATTAGAAATTCTGATCTTAAAGCGCATGGCGTTCAGACAATGACGCAGGTTTTAGAAAAATCTTTGAATACGGGAGCGATTTTTATGGCAAGGCAGGCTGGCAAAGAGAATTTTAAAAAATATTTAGAAAATTTTGGATTTGGGCAAAAGACAGGGATAGAATTAGACACGGAAGCGGGCGGTAATATAGAATCGCTAAAAGAAGATGGAGAAATATATATGGCTACTGCGTCTTTTGGGCAGGGAATATCTGTTACTCCTTTGCAAATGGCCGTTGCTTATTCTGTTTTAGCAAACGGAGGAAAGTTGCCAAAACCGCATATAGTTGATAAGATTATAAAAAATAAAAAAGATGTCCAAGAAATTCAGCCAGAAATAGTAAGGCAAGTTGTTTCCGCGAGAGCCGCGAAACTTGCGAGCGCTATGCTGGTTTCTGTTGTTGAAGAGGGGCATGCTAAAAAAGCGGGAGTAAAAGGTTATTATGTGGCTGGAAAAACAGGAACGGCGCAAGTCGCGGAAAATGGAGTTTATGGCAATAAAACAATTCACACTTTTGCCGGTTTTGCTCCTGTTGATGAGCCGAAGTTTGTGTTGATAGTGAAACTTGATAATCCTAAAACAGGAATTTTTGCTGAATCTACAGCGGTTCCTTTAGCTAATAAAATTATTGAATTTGCCTTAAATTATTATGGAGTGAAGCCTGAGAGATAGAATTATGAATCATGAATTAGTATCTGTTGAAATAGTCGTCACTAACCGTCCCGTCGGAGTCTCCCAGTCAGGCTGTCTAAACGGTGGATTTTATTACTATTTCAACAGCAACGAATTAGGAATCATGAAGCATGAATCATACTTTATGAATTATGAGGCTTGAATATTCTTGATTCTTGATTCATAATTCAAATTTTTATGAAAAAATTTTTACAAAATATATTGGCGTTTTTTGCTAAGAGAGTACTGAAAAAATATAATCCGGATATTATTGGAATTACGGGGAGTACTGGAAAAACTTCTGCAAAGGAAGCTGTTTTTGCTGTTTTGAGTTCAAAATATAAGGTAAGAAAAAATGCGAAAAATTATAATAATGAAATTGGGATGCCGCTTACGATTTTAGGATGCGAATCTGGAAAGCGATCAGTTTTTTTATGGTCATTAGTTTTTTTAAATGGATTGCGATTATTGTTTTTTAAGGATAAAAATTATCCGGATATATTGATTTTAGAAATGGGTGCGGATCGTCCCGGGGACATAAAATATCTTACGAGTATAGCTCCTTGCAAAATCGGGATACTTACAAATATAGGTTATAGCCATATAGAATTTTTCGGAAATATTAAAAGGATAATAAAAGAAAAAGAGCTTATAGCAACTCGTTTGCCAAAAGATGGATTTGCGATATTAAATGGAGATGATGAAAATGTAAGAGAGATAAAGAATAAATTAAAGACAGAAGCTTTGACTTATGGATTTAGCAAGGATGTTGATGTTAGAGCATTAGAATTAGACATAGATAAATCTATTGTAATGGGTAAAAAGACATCTATAAAAGGAGTAAATTTTAAGGTTGATTATAATGGCAGCATCGTGCCGGTATTTTTACCGCATGTTATCGGAAAACAGCATATTTACGCAGTGCTTGCGGCTATTGCGGTAGGCGTTGCTAATGGTTTAAATTTAGTTGAGATTTCGGAAAGTTTAAAAAAATATAAAGGCGCTTCAGGAAGGATGAACATAATTGACGGGATTAAAAATACTATTATAATTGATGATAGCTATAACTCTTCTCCTGCTTCATGTCTTGCTGCTTTAGAGGTGGCGGGAAGTTTAAAATTAGCTGATAATAAGAAAAAATACGCTTGTTTAGGGGATATGTTGGAGCTTGGGAATTTATCTGAAGATGCGCATTTTGAGCTTGGCAAGCAAGTAGTAAAAAATGGGATAGATTATCTTATCGCTGTAGGAGAGCGCGCGAGAGATATAGCGCGCGGGGCTAAGAAAGCAGGGATGAATTCTGATTGCATCTATAACTTTACAAAATTAAAAGAAGCTGGTATCTTTATCCAAGACAGAATTTCCGAAGGGGATTTAGTTTTAGTAAAAGGTTCGCAGGGTATGAGTATGGAAAAAATTGTTAAGGAGCTTATGGCAGAGCCTTTGCGGGCGGCGGAATTATTAGTCAGGCAGGATGAAAGTTAGTTAAAAGTTGAAAGTCTAAAGTTGAAAGTTTAGGTATAAAAAAATTTGCCGCCATCGTCTAATGGTTAGGACGCCAGGTTCTCATCCTGGTAATCGGGGTTCGATTCCCCGTGGCGGTACATTACGTTGACATGTTTTTTAAAATAGAGTAAAATATAAATATATGTTAGAAGAAAAAGATATACAAAAATTAAAAGAGATATTTGTAACAAAAGATTATCTTGACGAGAAGCTTAAGAATTTTTCGACGAAGGATGATCTGAATAATTTAGAATTAAAAATAGATACTAAACTTAATGATGAATTCTACCATATTAAACAGATGTTTTTGGCGATGCAGTCAGATATAAATGAAAAATTTAATAGTGTTGTAAAAATGAATACGGAAGATTTAGTCGCTGTTAGCGGTAAAGAAGAAAAACTTGAAAAAAGAGTAAATAAACTAGAATTAAAGGTTAATAATTTACAAACAAAATTCGCTTAAATTTTTACGCACCCCTAACCCACTGCCTCCTGTCTGCGCAGGCAGGCTCTCAAGAGGGGAACTATGTGTATATCTTTTTTAAATATAAAAAAACAGTCCAGTCATAAATACCGGGCTGTTTTTTATTTAAAATTGTCAACTATTTGTTATTCGTATGTGCCGCATTTGTAGCGCGGCGTCTGAACTTATTTTTCAGCTGGTATTACACTCGCGAATTTCGCGCTAACTAGATCGCCATTAAATTTTTTTATTTTTTTAGTATTAAATTTAACGATTCCAGCGATTTTCGCAAATAAAGTATCGTCTCCTCCGCGCATTACATTTTTACCCGCGCGGATTTTTGTCCCTCTCTGCCTTACTAAAATAGAACCTTGTTTCGCAAATTCGCCATCGTATAATTTAGTGCCTAGCCGTTTTGCGATTGAATCTCGTCCCAGGGCGGTAGATCCGCCAGCTTTCTTATGCGCCATATTTATCAATAAAACAATAAAACAAGAAAACAAAAAAACAATTTTTCCTAAATTTTTTATTGTCTTGCATATGCTTTACCTGTATATATTAAATTTTATTCTTTTATTTTAACTCAAATGATAAAATTTGTAAATACTTGACTTTTTTTATAATATATGCTAACTTTAAAAGTTAATGAAATTATTGCTGGATTTTTCTATTTTAGCAATAATTTTAGCGTTATTTTACAATTTTACAGTGGGGGGGGTATGGAGAAAAAGAAAAAAGTTTTTTTGAATGAAAAATTTTTTTCAAGATTTTTTTGGATGCTCGTCATTGTGCTTTTACTTGTTGCCGCTTTTGGGTATATGCGGTATAAGCGGCAACAAAAAATGTATGAGCTGGAGCAAGAATGGGAGGAATATGGGAGGGGAAATGGGAAATTTTTTTGAATTTTTGAAATGCTATCTGCGATTTTTAGCAGATGGGTAGATGGTAGTTTTATTTTTTTTTGGTATGTATGTTTTCTTTTATTTTTTAATGCTTTGGATTTATTGTTGAAGAAAGGGGGTGAGAAAGGTGACAGAATTAGAAAAAGGGGACAGGCGATGGATTATTGGAATTGCGATAGCCGTCGCCATCGTGGTGGGATTGTTTTTTTTAGCTAAAATGTTTTTTAAATTTTTTTTAAAAAAGGAAAGGAATAAAAAAAATGAAAAAGTTTTTTAATTTTTGTTTTGTGGCGGTTTTATGTTGTTTGTTTTTGGCGGGATGTGGGGATGGCGATGGCGGAAATAATCAAACCCAAATGGACTTTCCTGATGCGAATTCCGCGGACCCGAGTGCGACAGGGACGGTGGTGGTTCAGTGGCGGGAGTTTGATCCGCGAAATTTGCCTGAATACAAGAAACTGTCCGAACCCAGCGCGGACGAGCCGTCTGCGATTATGGGAGTGGAAGGAGCTCCGTCCCGAGCAAAGTCGTCTGACGATTTTTACAATTTTTTACGGAGTGATTTAATGAGTGATCGCGATACAGGGGAAGTGCGGCTGGATTTTTATGGTCCCAATCATCCTTATGATATTTACGGGGATTATGTGGGATCGCGCACTGTGAAAGCTGTGTCCTTTTTCGAGGGGACGGCTGAAGAAAAAGTTAAGGCGCAGGAGTATTACATCCACGCCATGACTTATTGTGAACTTTCAGGATATTGTTTTGAAGCGAATGCGCATGTGATTTTTCTGCCGAATGAATCAAATAGAGTGCTGTTTTCATTTAGTAGCACCGGTTCTGTTTCTATTCCGTGCTACATAGATGATCCGGGAAAGTATGTCGGAGACCTGTCGTACATTTGGTGGATAGAGGGAGCCGATGCCTATTTACCACAAGCTCCTTATTATGAGGAAGGAAAGTTAATGTTCACTATTTGTTGTTATAATTTTGGACATTTAACCGATAATAATATAGAATTGCATGTTCAATCGGGGGAAGTACTACATATTTTGGGGTTTTCATTTAACCCGCTGGATATCACTACGCAAGGAAGGCCGCTCAAGCTCGTTGCAGAGGAATTGCCAACTGGAACAATCCAGTATGGCGGGGAGTTTGAGTATGAACAGGATGGGGAGATTGTTATTGATTCTCCCGCGGATGGGGATGTTGTGAATTTTCCGATTACGATAATCGGAACAACCACGGGGATTAAAAAGGTCGCGTTGCAGGTGAAAAATAAGACTGCAAACACGACACATGAAAATTTTATTGATCTCCCCAAAGATGGGGGATTCTGTTTTTCCATAGAATCTATAGAATCTATGGAAATTGAAGGGGCTGATGCTGGTGATGAATTAGAAATCATCATCACCGACACGGAACGGCGGAATAATGTTGGTGTGGATGTGATTGTTGGTCCCCCAAATTACGTGAATGTTAATACTATTGATAGTATTAACGCTCTTGGCAATAACTTAATAAGTTATTGCTGGGATGTACTGCCATCGAATATGAAAGTCGGGGATACTCTGGAATTTGCCTACAAAATAGGCGCTGTTCAAGCGGCGGAGGGTGTTGTGACGCAACACCCAGACGGTAGCTACTATTACTGCGAGGTGCAGTGGGCGATAACTTTGCCGGATTATGCAAATCCGGCGAATTATACTATCCGCGTCGCTCATTAAATTTTCCCCTCTGCTTTGCAGGAAAGCAAGGCGGAGGTTTATAAAGATCTCTTTTATTTCCATAGGCGACCGATAGGTATCCTCCTGCCACTCGAAAACCTATGTTAATGGGGCTGGTTGAGGAATGCGTGCGCAATGCGCGCCATTCTCTCGCCAGCCCTCTTTTTTTTGACTTAAGAATAAAAGAGTAGTATTATTATAGAGAAGCGCGGAATAACAAATTTTAAAAACTTCAAATATGAAATTTAAGCCGGCTGAAAAACAACTTAAGAAGATATAGACATTAATGTAAAGCGCAAATATTAAAATTATTGTAACTACTCAGCACGGTTTCAGTGCCATTTGCTTAAAACCCCTAATTTTAAATAAAAATTAAATTCCAGCGCAAAGAATAAATCTTGTGAAGGCAAAATATTCCTTTAGCAAATGGCACTTTTGGAACTACTT
>JAZDEU010000002.1:0-32972 GCA_043808545.1 bacterium
TCTTCCTTGCCCGACTTTCTTTTTTCTGCCTATCCGTTGATTTAATCGATTGTATTCTCTTTCCTTCCATTCGGGTCTTAGCTTATCTGCTAATGTTTGGAATTCTTCCAATGAGAATGTTGTTAATCTGCGGAATAGGTATGGCTTATTGAAAATTTTTGACAATGTTTGCTTGCTCATAGTTATTTGTTTTTGTTAATTGTTAATGTACTTATATTTTAGCAGAAATTATATAATTATGCACGCAAGTCTAATATATCAAGCATTATTTCCAAACTCTTTTGGCTAAGCCCGAGCATACTTAAAATCAGCTGAACTTCATAATCATTCGCGATTAAAATTCTCGCTCCATCAATAGCAGACGATAATTCACCGACAGTAAGAGCTGTAATCTGCTGACCCGGGTCAAAAATATAAGGGATATTTTTTTTCTTATATATTTCAACATAACGGATCATCCTTTTTACAAACTCGGGAGAAATAATTGCAATTTTTATATCGTCTATATTTTCTGCCGCATCGCAATAGCTAACATCCAAATGACCCGGATAAAACCCTGTTATCTGATTATCATCCTGATCAGTCATAATATTCGCCGCCGCCGTTGACTCCCCTCGCATTTCTTTTATATAAGAAATGTCTATATTTTTCTGGCTCAGCCACTCTTTATATCTATTAAAATCCTCTCCGACTGGACTTAAAATAACCGGCCTTTCTCCGAGCAACGCTAAATTATAAGCGATATTGCCAGCTGTCCCGCCGAAATTTTCCTTAATCTTATCAACAACAAAACTCACATTTAAAATATGTATCTTATCAGGCAAAATATGATCCTTAAATTTTCCATTAAAGTCCATTATCCTATCGTAAGCAACAGACCCGGAAACAAAAATTTTTCTCATATTTTTACTCATTATTTTTGACTTTTGATTTTTGACTTTTGATTTATTTTAGTTGTCCCACTTAAATCCATGTCCAAAATGTCCATGCTGCGCAGTCTTATAATAAATCTGTTTTTTAAGATCCAGCGCCGCAATAATTCCTTTTGGCGATAAATCATATTCATTCCCAGCGTCTTTTAAAATATCTATGAATTTTTCTTCGCCATTTATTTTCAAAAGCGCGCAAGCCATAGCCGGTTCCGCGCGGCCGATAATATACGCAAGTTTCACAAGCGCCTCATCCGCGCCATATTTTTTTAAATAATTAACAGCGATTTTTCTCGCCATATACGCTCCGCTTCTGTCCACTTTTGAAGGATCTTTTCCAGAAAAACATCCGCCGCCGACTGGGACATTCGGACCATAATTATCAACCGCTAATTTTCTCCCGGTTAAACCCGTATCCGCGTCAAACCCGCCAATCTCAAATTTTCCAGTAGGATTTATAAGAATTTTCGTATTATCAGTTATCGCGCTTTTAATTTCTTCATCCTTTAAAACTTTTCCTCGTATAACTTCATCAAAATATTTTTCATCAGTAGTCTGGTTAGAAATAACCATCGCAGTTATTTTATCATTGCTATCAAGAGTAAGTTGCGCCTTTCCATCTGGAAGAATTTTTTCATCCTGCAAATCTTCAACCATCATTGTAATTTTCCGCGCGAGATATAACTCATGCGGAACCATTCCATTATTTTTTCCGCACGCATACCCGACCATAATCCCCTGATCTCCCGCCCCGCCGGTATCAACCCCCTGCGATATATCCGGACTTTGACTTACTATATTTGTTATCACTCCTATCTTGTCATTATATCCGACATCTTTATAAACTTTCTTAGCTATTTCGTGTATGTTCACATACGCGTTTGTGGTTAATTCTCCGCAAACATAAATATTATTATGTCCGCCCATAACCTCTATCGCCACTCTTGAATTTTCATCTTGCTTTAAACATTCGTCCAAAATAGCGTCTGAAATTTGATCGCAAATCTTGTCCGGGTGTCCCCGTTTAACGCTTTCAGCTGTTTTTAACATAAAAATATATCCATTTTTTCCTCTAAAAAACCCTGTCAGATAAAATTTCAATATGTTAATAATATTGTGTAAAAGCTATAGAAAATGTCATCCCGAGCGTAGTTTTGTCATCCCGAGCATAGCCGAGGGATCTTTTTCACACTAAAACTAATTGAATTCTTATCTAAAAGAGTAAGAGAAATAAAACGGAAAATTAAAATTATTAATTTCTAATTTTTAATTCTTAATTTTTATTCAATTCTTAATACTTTAATTTTAAAAAATTAAAAATTAAAAAAATAAAAATTGATTAAAAATTTTAAATTATAAATTAAAAATTTCCTGTTCAAATTCCACCGCTTTTATTATAATAAAATCCAACCAAAAACACAACCCTTGACAAAAAGACTAAATTTCACACGCCACCGCCCCTCAACATCAAAAGCTCCCAAATCCGGAAAAACCAAATCAGGGAGCTTTTTTATATATGTGAACTATTTTGGTGACAGTCACCTCTAATCCAAACTTAACTATTATACAAATTTTGGCTGGCAGTCGCGAACAAAAAAACAGAATAAAATTTGTCGGTGACTGTCACCAAAACACTCAAACACTATTTTTCTCTACTTCTCCACTAATTCCACATTCTCAACAATAACATCACTTAAAGGATGATCATTCTCATTTTTTTCCACACCCTCAATTTTATCTACAACATCCATCCCCTCAACAACTTCACCGAAATTAGTATGTTTGCCATCAAGCCAAGGAGTCGCCTCCGCGGTTACAATAAAAAACTGCGACCCGTTTGTGTCGGCGCCGGAATTTGCCATAGCAAGACTTCCGCGGACTAATTTATGAGAATTAAATTCATCCTGAAATTTATATCCAGGCCCGCCCGTCCCGTCATTAGACCAATCATCATCCTTGCTATTAGGATCTCCGCCCTGAATCATAAAATCTTTTATAACGCGATGAAACTTTGTGCCGTTATAAAAACCTGATTTCGCTAAATTTAAAAAATTATTAACCGTAATCGGAGATTCCGTTCCATAAAAAGAAACTTTAATATCCCCTAAATTCGTCTTAATTACAGCCATGTTTTTCTCATTTTTTGCGCATCCCGCGCCGAGAAAGACCATTGAATAACAAACTAAAATTACAAAAAACTTTTTCATATTATTCTTATTATAGATATCGCCGTCAGACAGACAAACAGAATGAATGATGAACGATATACTTTAATACAAAATACACTATACTATAGCATAATTTTTCGCGCCCTCCCACGCTAATTCAAATGTTTTTTTCTGCGCATCCGCAATCTCCTCGCTTTCAATAATAACCGCAAATTTTCCGCGCCAAGAGAGAATCATAATTTTATTATCATAAATATTCGTCTCGACAGAAAAATAAAATTTATCGCGCGGAACTAATATGCTTGTTCTCATTTCTTTCTTATCATTCGCGGAAACCATCCTGCTATCTAAAGTGTCCGGCGCGATAACACGCGTTCCTATATTTTTTTCTACTCGCTTTTTAAAATATTCGCGAAAATATTCTTTTGATAAAACTTTAAACATATCTTCCCCGACCGCATACGCCCTAATATCCTCTTTCGCCGTCAATGTATCCTCAAACGCCTCGCGTACTCCGTCAATCCCTTCATAAAATCTTACCTTCGGCTTTTTCTTCGTATTATAAACAGAAAGCAGCTGCGGAACTAACGAATACGCCGCGGAAAGTTTTTCCTGCCCCTCTTTTATTTTATTTTCTAAAAAACTTAAAACTTTTTGCGGACTCTCCGCGGAAAATTTTTGCACCTTTGCTTGAGCTAATAAATTAACTAACCCATTTCCTGCTAAACTTTCTAAAATATCATAACTTGTAGTGCGATTTATTTTAGCTTTTCTAGAAATTTGCGTTGCAGTAGAAGGACCCAATTCTAAAGACGCTAAATATACTTTGGCTTCTTTAGAACTAAACCCTATTTCAGTTAATTCTTTATATGAAATCATAAACAAACTAATTTTTAATTTCTAATTTTTAATCAAATTTTAATTTATAAATTTTTAAACATTAACTGCTTAATACATAATACTGCATACTTAATACTAATTCTGACTTAAAACTCCGCCCTTCCGCGCGATAACCCAAAACTAAGATAATTATCATTAGCTCTAGGCTAAAAAGAAGAGCGGAGTTAGATTGAAAGGGCTAGACAAGCATGGGAATTATAAAACTAATTCTCATATTTTTATTATAGCGCATAAAAAAATTTGTGTCAATACTTTTCCACAAAATTTTATAAAAATACAAATTAAAATTTTATCGCCACATCATTTCCAGTAATTTTTATTATTTAAAAACACTTTTAATACTTATTCTGCTATCACAATAATTTATTATTCATATATTATTTTGTGGATATTGATTGACAAAATAACAGATAAGTCAAATAAAAAAAGAAAAAACACCTATCAAATTTATAAATGGTTGTCAAAAAAATACATTTAATTAAATGTATTTTTATAATTTTGGGGTGGCTATCGGGAATCGAACCCGAAATAACAGGACCACAACCTGCTGTGTTGCCACTACACCATAGCCACCATAACCCGCCACAGGCGGAATTTTAAATTTTAAATTTTAAAACAATTTTTCCATATTTTTGACTTTTGATTTGATTTTAGTATGCCCAGAGGGAATCGAACCCCCATAACCAGCTTAGAAGGCTGGTGTTCTATCCATTGAACTATGGGCACAAAATATGGACATCACACTCCAAAATGGCACTTAGAACTTAATAAAAATTGATGAATGGCGAAGTTTTGCAGTTTAGAAAAACCGCAAATGTATCAGTAGATACATTGAGGATTTTTCTAAACGAAAAACAAGCCAGTCGCAATTTTTATAAGTTATGGAGTGCTGTTTTGGAGTGTGATGTCCAAAACACAAAAAACCCATTACTAATAAAATTTATCAGTAATCGTCTAAAATGTCAATGTTAATGTTTTCTAAAAAGACAAAAATTCTTTTTATTATTTGTTATTAAAATATTTATTATTTTTTTAAAATTTAAAGCATGTCCTGAGCTTGCCGAATGGATTTAAAATTCTATTCCCCCAATCCGCTCCCAAGTATTTTCGTCTATTACCGTTATGCCAGCATCCCCTGCCATATACATATAATTATCCATATATATCGCGCGACTGATTTGCGTTTGGCTGATAGCTTTCTTAAGGCTTAAATTATCGTTCTCATAAGAGAATATATATCCGCCCTGTCCTCCTGGCATAAAAAAAACTTTATGGTCAGAATCCAGCAAAAATGCGTGATGCGTATTTAAAACATCTGACCAATATTCATCTAACATATATTTAGAAACCTCGCACGGATTTTCCGCATCGCTCACATCAAATAATGAGATTTTAACTTTTCCCCCATCTCTCCCAATTCCTAAAATTTTATCTTTAGTAATCGGATGCAAATATGATGAATAACCCGTAATTTTTAATTCCCCTTTCTTGTGCGGATTTTCTGGAGATGATAAATCAATAACATAAAATGGATCTGTCTCTCTAAATGTGACAACATATCCTTTGTCCTCTATAAATCTTACTGAATAAATTTTTTCTGTTTCTCCTAAATCTTTTACACTGCCAGTTATATTAAGATTTTTATCCAACACATAAACATCGTTAACGCTATCTCCGCTTTGCCAAAACATACTATTTGTTCCGCTAATAGTAGTAGCTGTTCTTAAATATCCATTATATTCATCCAGCGAGAACTGATTTAATAAAGTTCCGGGAACACTGCCGTTGGCTAAAATTTCTAAATTATCAGTACTCACCTTAAAAATTCCAGTTTTTTCTAATTCTCTGCCCTTTTCTTTAAAATAAGATTCTCCCCTATTTTCAATTTCGTTTTGAACTCTTAAATTCTCATCTTCATCTAATGAAATTCTATAATTATTTAATATTGTCTCTATTTCTGAAGACTTAGCCTGTGCGCTTATATCATAATTTTTTAATTTTGCTAATTTCGCGATTACTTCTTTAGGAATTAAATCAGCGCATTTTTCCGTAAAAAAATCCGCGAAAAAACCGACAAAATCTCCTGAATATTCATAAGTTGCGTATAACGCATTCGGCGACATATAGATAACTGTATTATTTGCTGACCCGACAAAAGAAATATCTTTTTCTACCGCGCCATCTTCAGGATTTATTATGCTAATAGTATATGTGCTATTCGTTTCCACTGGAACAGGGGGATGATAAATATTATCGCAGGAGACAGAAAAAATATTTCCATCAATATCAAAAGGAACTAATGGGCAAGGCTTAAAACTATTAACTGCCTGATTTGTCACTAAATATACTTTCCCATTGTATAATCTGCTTGTTGTTAAATAGTTATTCTGCTTTAAACTTATCGTCCATTTCTTTACAGGAGCTTTTTTATCGCTAACATCATAACCATAAATTTTATCATAGGTAAAAACCATTAAGATATTATTCTTAAGAAGCAGATTTCCTTGCGCTATTATTTCCGAGTCTAATCCAAGCGACTCTGGCGGAAAAGATTTAATTAATTTTATCGCCGCTTCTTTATATTGCGGCATGATCTGTTTCGTTTCGCTATTTACCCCGACAGTATTTCCGACAGAAACATCTCCGCGCGTATAATATCTTAAAGATGATGAATAATAAATTTCTTTTCCGTCATTCTTTATAATATCCGGCTCATCAATCCCTTTTACTTGCGCGTTTGTTTCGGAAACTCTCTCTGCCGAATTCCCACTTCCTAACGCCTGTGTTTGCGCGATATTACTATCCATTACAGCCGGCATTGGCGCAGCCTCTTTCCTAAAATCAGTTGCCCAAGTTTCTACCATTCCTCTCGTTGCGAAACCGCCGCCATATCCTAAATCTTTGCTTTGCGCCAGATATTCTTTAAATTCATCTTCCGAAACAAATTTCAAGAGACGCGCTTGCGTATTTTTTTCTGGAGCAACGCCAGTATTTCCATTCTCCGGACGAACAATAAGATTACCCATCCCGCGCGGAAGATTAACTGAAGAAAAAACTGCTAAAATAAAAATAAAAAATGTGGCGAATAATCCGCAAACGGAGAAAAATAAAACTGTTAAGAAAAATTTTTTGTCTGTCATAGGGAATTAGTTAAAAGTCTATAAAGTCGTAAAGTCTAAAGTCGTTGACTTTCCTGCTTTATGGACTTTATAACTTTATGAACTTTTGTACGGGCGCGATGCTTCGCGCCCCTACTTTATAACTATTCTTATTATACCATAAAATAAAAAAATCACGAATTGATCCCTTTACCTTTAAGGTGGACGGGGAATATTTTGACCCGCTTTCCCAAATGGTGGAACAAAAAATAGCCTTGCGGAGAAGACAGATTTGAAGTAAAATAAGGAATAGAATTAGGAAGCAGGAATTTTATGATTCATAATTCAAATTTATTTAAAACACACCCCTATCCTCTCTTGTTAGAGGGGAACTATCAAAATCAACTTTATGAAAAATCCCAAACTCAAACCCCTAAAAGTCCTATTCGTATCCGTAGAAGCTGCTCCATTTGCTAAAGTCGGCGGACTTGCCGATGTCGCAGGCGCGCTTCCGCAAGCTCTAAAAAATTTAGGAGTTGATATTAGCGTAATAATGCCGCTTCACAAATGCGCTAAAAAAATATTAGCTGAAAAAAAATATAATGTAAAAAAAATTATTCATAATTTTTCTGTTGAATATAATGGGGGAAAAGAAAAAATAAATGTTTATCAAGCAATGTTAAAACTTGCTAATAAAGGCTTAACACCCCCCTTACCCCCCTCAAGAGCCTGCCCTGAGCGACAGCCGAATGGGGGGGAACTAAAGGACAGTGTCTTAGTTTATTTTATTGATCATAAGATGTTTACATCCGCGGAAGAAGTCTATGAAAATGAAAATAAATTTTTATTTTTTTCAAAAGCTGTAGTAGAGCTTATCGCGACTCACACCCCCCTTGCCCCCCTCAAGTGTGGAATTTATAATCCAGATATTATTCACTGCAATGATAATCATATCGCGCTAATACCAGTGCTAATAAAAATTAAAAAGCTCCCCATAAAAACAGTTTTTACAATACATAATCTGATGTATCAAGGAAAAATATCCACTGAAGATTTAAAACTTTTAAACATCTCTAAAGAAAGCGCAAGCTCGCTCAAAAAAGATTCTGAAAACGGCGATATAAATAAAATGGCACAAGGGATTCTTTTATCAGACATAATAAATACTGTGAGTCCAACTTACGCAAAAGAAATTTTGACAAAGGAATACGGCGAAGGACTGGACAATATTTTAAAGATGCGAAAGAAGGATTTATATGGTATAATAAATGGCATAGACACTGAAAATCTTAATCCAGAAAATGATCCTTTAATACCTTATGATTATTCTATAAAAAATTTGGAAGGCAAAAAGAGATGCAAAGAGGAGTTATTAAGAAAATACTGGGTTACCCCTCTTTTTAAAGGAGGGGAATGTACCGATTTACCACCGCTCATCGGACTTGTTTCTCGGATAGACTCGCAAAAAGGAATAGACTTAGTAATTGAAGCTATGCCGGAATTATTTAAAAACCATCCAGATACGCGTTTTATTTTATTAGGAACGGGACTCCCAGAATACGAAAATCAATTAAAGACGCTGGCTTCAAAATATCCTGATAATTTTAAAGCACTAATTAAATTTGATATAAAAATAGCGCAAAAAATTTATGCGGGTTCTGATATATTTTTAATGCCTTCCAGATTTGAACCTTGCGGTCTTGGGCAGTTAACTGCTATGCGATATGGGACTGTTCCGATTGTAAGGAAAACAGGCGGACTTGCGGACACGGTTATAAAACTCAAATCTCAAATCTCAAATCTCAAAACTGCGGATGGATTTATGTTTGATGAATATTCAAACATTGCGATGCTAGAAGCTATTGATATAGCATTAAATGTTTATCAGGATAAAAAAATATGGAAACAGCTAGTGATAAACGGGATGCGCAGAGATTCATCGTGGGACGCGTCAGCTAAAAAATATTTGGAATTATACAAAAAAATGTCTGCGTAAAATCCGCGTCACTATCCGCGTAAATCCGCGAGAATAAAATAAATATTTACTAATCTATTCAAAAATATGAGCATATTAAAACCAGAGATACGAAAAGACTACATCCAAGAAAAATATGTTATTATCGCGCCTTTAAGAAAAAAGCGCCCGCGCCAGATTGAAAAACCGCAAATATCCGAGGTCCAAGACCAAACATGCGTTTTTTGCCCGGAGCAAGTTGATAAAGTAAAAGATTTATTAACAATCGGTCCGCGAAAAAATTGGCGCATAAAAATTATTAGAAATATATTCCCTGCTGTTTCTTTAGATAATCCTAATGCTTATGGAACGCAAGAAGTCGTTATAGAAACTCCTGAACATGTAAGAGAGTTAGATGACTTGCCTGAAAAACATATTATGGAGCTCTTAGAAGTTTACGCTTTGCGCACTAAAGAAATATCAAAAAATAAAAAAATCCAATATATCCTGATTTTTAAAAATAACGGCGGACGGGCGGGAGCTTCAATAATCCATTCTCATTCGCAAATTTTCGCCACATCCTTCATCCCTCCGAATTTAATTGATAAAAGCCAAAGAGTCCAAGCTTATAAATTAAGCAATGGGAAATGCGTTTACTGCGATGTTATTGAAAAAGAATCAAAAAGTCCGAGAATAATTTATAAAGATAAAAATGTAATAGCATTTACTCCTTACGCGTCTATTCATAATTACGAAGCATGGATAATGCCGCTCAAGCATATTGATAATATAACATGCCTTAATAAAAATGAAAAAGAATCTTTCGCTAAAATTTTAAAAATGATTCTTAAAAAAATAAACGCGCTAGGACTACCCTATAATTATTATTTCCATCAGGTTATTAATGATGAAGATCAGCATTTATATATGAAGATAACACCGCGCGGAAGCGTTTGGGCCGGCGTGGAAATCGGCTCCGGGTTAGTTATAAATCCAGTTTCTCCCGAAGACGCGGCAGAGTATTATAGGAAATAATGAATTATGAATCATGAATTATGGTTTATTGTCTAGATATTTTGTTATAAATTTTGTAGGGGCACGATGCTTAGTGCCCCTACTTTACGAACTAATATATGTTCACACTCGGCATTGACACCGGCGCTACTTCAATAAAAAGCGGCGTTGTTGACGAAAAAGGAAAAATAAAAAATTTTATAAAAATAAAAAACCAATTTGCCAATGGGGAAAATTTTTTAATTAAACAATTAGCAGGAATAATAAATGATTACAAAAAAATCTTTCCTATAAAAAAAGCTGGAATCGGATTCGCTGGATCAGTAAATTTCAAAAGAGGGATTATTATTGGAACTGCTAATATGAACGGAATAAAAAATTTATATATAAAAAGAGATTTAGAAAAAAAATGCGACATAGAAATAACAGTTGATAATGACGCGCATTGTTTCGCTCTCGCGGAAACTCATTTCGGAGCAGGTAAAAATTATAAAGACATACTTTGCATAACTTTAGGCACAGGTATAGGCGGAGGAATAATAATAGATAAAAAACTCTGCCGCGGAGCTGATAATACAGCTGGGAAAATAGGACATATTATAATTGATAAAAATTCTGATATAAAATGCGGATGCGGAGGCTTCGGACATTGGGAGAGCTTTACAAGCGGCAAAGCTTTAGCTAAGCTATATAAAGTAGCGACTGAACAAGAAGTGGATGCGGAGATAATCGCTGAAATGGCGGGCAGAGGCGAGAAAATAGCGCAAAAAGTTATTATTGAGGCTGGCTATAATTTCGCGATAGGCATAGCGAATCTTCTAAATATTCTTAATCCTGAAATTGTAATTATCGGAGGAAGCCTTATAAAAATAGATTTGCTTTGGAACACATTTTTAAATAACCTTCCATCATTTCTAGAAGGAAAGGCCGTAGCAAATACTAAAATAGTAAAATCAAAATTCGGAGATGAAGCGGGAGTAATTGGGGCGAGCTTATTATTTAAATAATGCTTTTCATTATTTTTGACTTTTGATTTTTAACTTTTGATTTTATTTTATGCCCATACCACAGCTTACATATAAAGATCATAAAAGGCTTAATAATTCATCCTCTTCCCGCCGAAATCTTTATGATTCACGCAGGAACCATACACTTCAAAGGGGGAAATATAATAAAAAAAATAAAAGAAGCTTTAAATTAAAAGTTTTTTTATTTCTTCTTAAAGCCGCTCTATTTCTTTTCGCCGCCGGCGCTATTGCTTTTGCATTTTTACTATGGAGATATTCAAAAGATTTACCTGCCGCGGACAAACTCATTGAAAGAGACATAGCTTTAAGCACGAAAATTTATGATCGCGCGGGCGAGACAATTCTTTATGATGTTCACGGAGAACAAAAAAGAACAATGGTAAGTCTTGATGAGATTCCGCAATACGCAAAAAACGCGACTATAACTGCGGAGGACCGAGATTTTTATACCCATCACGGCTTTGATTTAAAAGGAATAATACGAGCCATATTAACAAATCTATTAAGGGGAACATTGCATGGTCCGGGCGGCTCTACTATAACACAACAATTGGTAAAGAATGCTGTGCTAAGCTCTGAAAAAACATACTCGCGGAAATTAAAAGAACTTGTCTTATCTTACAGAATAGAAAATAAATTCTCAAAAGACGAGATTTTAAAAATGTATCTTAATGAAATACCATATGGTTCTACTGTTTATGGGATTGAAGCGGCGGCGCAAACTTTTTTCAATAAAAAAGCGTCTAAATTAACTCTGGCAGAATCTGCCATCCTCGCATCTTTGCCTAAAGCTCCAACTTACTATTCGCCTTATGGAAACAATAAAGATAAACTAATCGGCCGCCATCAGTATGTCTTAGATTCTATGGTTGAACAAGGATACATAACAAAAGAAGCCGCGGAAGAAGCGAAGAAAGAAACATTGAATTTTAATCCATTAACAGAAAATATTATTGCGCCCCATTTTGTTATGTATGTTAAAGAAATGCTGGCGGAAAAATACGGAGAAGATTTTATGGAACAAAGCGGTCTTAAAGTAATAACGACTCTTGATTTAGATAAGCAAAAAAAAGCAGAAGAAGCGATTAAAACCGGCGTTGAAAAAGCAAAAGAATTTAATGCAGGAAACGGCGCGCTAGTTGCTATTGATCCGAAAACTGGACAAATTCTCGCAATGGTCGGATCTCGCGATTATTTTGACACAGAAAATGAAGGGAATTTTAATGTGGCGCTTGCGAAAAGACAGCCTGGCTCATCATTTAAGCCTATAGTTTACACCGCATTATTAGAAAAGGGATATACTACCGAAACAATTCTTTTTGATGTAGCGACAAATTTTAAACCTAAAAATGATACTGCGGGAAAAGCTTATATCCCGCTTGACTATGACGAAAAAGAACGCGGTCCGATAACAATAAGAAAAGCTCTGCAAGGATCTCTTAATATTCCCGCAGTCAAAGCGCTATATCTCGCGGGCTTAGATAATGTTTTAGATTTAGCAAAAAAACTAGGTTATACCACTTTACAAGACAAGAACAGATACGGACTTTCTCTTGTTTTAGGAGGAGGAGAAGTAACACTTTTGGAACATACTGCCGCTTATGGAATTTTAGCAAGAGAAGGAATTTTTAACCCTGCGGTCGCGATACTAAAAATAGAAGATAAAGACGGCAATGTAATAGAGGAATTTAAAGAAAACGGGACGAGAGTAATAGATGAGGAAATCGTGAGAAAAATGAATGACATTTTGTCTGACGACTCCGCGCGAAGTTATATTTTTGGATCTAACAGCAAACTAACTTTAAAGGGTCGCCCTGTGTGCGCGAAAACAGGAACGACAAACGATTATAGAGATGCGTGGACGATGGGATATACGCCATCTCTTGTTGCTGGAGTATGGGTTGGAAATAATGATAATTCAGAAATGAAAAAGGGCGAAGGAGGAACGAGAGCCGCCGCGCCTATTTGGAATGAATTTATGACAAAAGTTTTAGGAGATGGAAATAAAGGAGATTCAACTCCGGTGGAAGAATTTAAAAAACCGAAAGAAGATTTTGTTGACAAAGTAATGCTTAACGGACAATCCAACAATGAAACACTCATAAAAATAGATAAAGTATCTGGTAAAATCGCCACTGATTTTTGCCCTGAGTCTTATGTGGAAGAAAAAAAGTATGGTTCGGTGCATTCAATTTTATATTATGTTTCCAAAGATAAACCGAGAGGAGACATTCCAGAGAATCCCAGCGTTGATCCGCAATTCGCTGGCTGGGAGACTGCGGTTTTAAAATGGGCGACCAGCACAAAAGAATTGACTTTAGAAAATCCGCCAACGGAAAAATGCTTTTTGCATAATTTAGAAAATAAACCTGTCTTAAATATTGTTTATCCGTCTGACAAAGATACTGTGCAATCTAAAAATATAGAAATACGGGTTGACGCGACCGCGCCAAAAGGAATACATCATATTGATTATTATATAGATGATACGCTCGCGCAAACTGTCGCCACTTATCCTTTTAATTTAAGTTATCCTGCTGTAAAAATAGCTAACGGATTTCATACGATAAAAGCAAAAGCTTATGATGATGTTGAAAATTTTAATGAAGCTTCCATTGAAATAAATTTGATGATTGGACGGGATCCGATTAGCGCGTATTTTGAAGCGCCCCAGCAAAATGCGTCTTTCTCATCATCTTCTTTCCCTATAAAATTCGTAATAAAAATTTCCGATCCCCTAAACTCGCAAAGCATAAAAATTTTATCGCAAAAAGATGGCGAAACAAGTCAGATAATAAAAACTTTTTCTGATAATGAAATATTATCTGACACGCTTGAGTTTACTTGGGGAGATAATCCTGTTGCTGGAAATTATAAATTTTACATTGAAGCGATTGATAAAAAAAATAGATATACAAGAAGCGAGGAGCTTGAGATGAAAATTTTGAGATAAAAAATATGCTTCATAATATCGAACAACTACAGAAAAAATTTGGCAAAATTTTCAACTTTATTGATTTTGGGAATGTAAATAAATGGTTTGATAAAGATAATAAAAATTTTGATGGAACTATTCTAAAAGAAAATGAAAAATTAATTGTTGATATTAACAAACTTGCTAATTTTACTAAAACATTTTCAAAGCACGCTAGATTTTATTATGGGCTTGATCCTGAGAATAAAGGTTCAATCCATATAATCGCTAAAGCAAGAAAGCACTTCAACAAAACAGTCGCGAAGCCTTTACAGAACATTAAACATTATCTAATGGGCGACGAGGACAGCACGCGAAAAATAAATCATGATTCTAAAGGAAAATTTATCTATATCCCAAAATGCAACTTTGATGTTGAGATTTGCATAGATGCCGTTAGATTTATTAATAAATATAATACTTTTTGTTTGTTTTCCAGTGATGCTGATTTTGTATATCTACTTAACTTTCTGAAAAAAAAATAATAAAAAAATAATTCTAATAAAGGGAGGGTATGCGCAATATAATCTGGTAAAACAAGCAGATTTAGTTATCAATGCTCAAGAAATAAAAAAATATATCACCCTTATAAAGCAAAAATCTCGCCACTAAGGCGAGATTTGCGTATATCTGACCCGCATCCGCGGGCAGGGTAATCTTTCAATTACAATATTATTGTATCACATACTAATATATTGTCAAGAGTTTATGTCAGTTTTGTCAGTTTTATTATAAAATAATGGTTGACTTTTTAATTGAAGAAGGGAAATTTAAAAAAATACTTTTCCCAAACAAAAATTCGCGTCTTCGTTGTATAAAAAAAACGAGAGTTTATTTTGATTACCTCGTTAATATAAAACATCGCATTGAATTAAAATAAAAAAGGGGACCTTTGCTCTTGCGATCGCCGGGACCCTTTTGTCTTGATGTAATATTAGTATATATCAAATTAATTCGTTTGTCAAGAATTAAATTTTCATGTTCTGTTTCAACAAAAAAAATAAGGCTTCGCAGTTTTGTAAAAACAACTGCGAAGCCTGTATTGGCAGTAATCGTCAAGAAAAGAATAATTCCAAAATATTTTTCTCTTTGGCGCTATCAACGACCGCTTTCAGGGAAAGCTCGCGGCTAAGGTTGCGGACATCGCTATCACCGAAAGTTTGGCAGTTAATAAGATATTCCAGCTGTTTCGCCAATTCTTCCTCTGCTACTTTCAGGGAAAGCTCGCGGCTAAGGTTGCGGACATTGCTATCATCGGATTTTTGGCAGTTAATAAGATATTTCAGCTGTTTCGCCAATTCTTCCTCTGACATTCTGCGCATTACTTTCAGGGAAAGCTCGCGGCTAAGGTTGCGGACATTGCTATCATAGGATTTTTGGCAGTTAATAAGATATTCCAGCTGTTTCGCCAATTCTTTCGCCACTACTTCTGAATTATTAACTGTCCTCATAACTTCCAAATGACTAATACTTCCTTTTTGTATCTCTTCAAAAATCATTTCTATAGACATTTCACGCCCCTCATCTTAAATTGTTAATTTATGCAAACTACAGAACAAAAAGATCAATATAATAAACTATCATATCTAAAAAAAATTGTCAAATATTTATTCTTTCTTTTTATATTTCTTTTGCCCATCCAAACCCGCTATATCTATCAACAAGCCACGCTAAATAATGGCGCGTGGGAATACGGGACTTTAAGCTTATACGCGACGGAAATCTTGTTAGGGACAATAATTATTTTGTATATAATTGGATTTATAGGGGCGTATTCTAGGGCATATCGCAATATGCCCCTACAATTATACACTGAAAACGGGAAAAAAAATCTAAAAAATCCGCTTATTTTTTTACCGCTCGCATTACTGCTTTGGTCTGTAGCATCTATCTTTTGGGCTTATGACAAAATGCTCGCTTGGGATAGATGCATAATTTTAATGGAAGGGATTATAGTGTATTTGTTCATTATTAAAATCCCCCTCTTTTCCAAAGAACCTGCCCTGAGCGATAGCCGAATGGGGGGGTTAGGGCCTGCCTGCCTGTCTGCGCAGGCAGGCGCAGGCAGGGAGATTTCTCCAAGCGCAAAACCTACTCAAATAGAAAACGCCTCCAGATATAACAACCCAGAAAAATCCCCCTGTATCCCCCTTTACAAAAGGGGGAGCTATCTAATCCCCCTAATCGCCAGCGCAATCTGCCAATCAATGCTCGCTATTTACCAGTTCGCTTCCCAGCAAATAATTGCGAATAAATGGCTTGGCATAGCATCCCACTTGCCAGAAACACTCGGGACATCTGTTGTTGAAACGCCGCTTCGCCGATGGTTGCGCGCTTACGGAAGCCTGCCGCATCCTAATATTCTAGCGGCATATTTAGGAATTGCTCTCCTTCTCTTTATTATATTTATCTTCAATAAATCTCCAAAAAAAAATCAGCAATCCGAACTTACAAATACCGAAGAATTAAAACAACGATTATCAGGGATACTAAAAGTATTCGCTATTTTCTTAATAAGCGCAGCTATTATTTTTACATTTTCCCGCGCCGTATGGATAGGATTATTTCTCTCTATAATAATATTTTTAGTCTTTAATAAACTACCGCGTCATCCTGATAAAAATAAAACACGGCGTCATCCTTCCCCCGCTTTAGCGGGGGAAGGATATCTCAAAATGACACAAAATTTTCCCTTTATCCCATCTTTCGGTTTTTTTATTTTATTCCTCTTCGTTTTATTCCTCGCGCGCGAACCTATAATGGCGAGAATTTCAAATTCAAACAGATTAGAACAAAAATCAAACCAAGAACGTATGTTATCCTATAAAGAAAGCAAGGATATTATAAAAGAAAACTGGTTGATTGGAACTGGAATTGGAAATTACACTCTTGCTTTATACAAAAAAAATCCAAGTCTTTCCGCTTACGAATACCAGCCTGTTCATAATTTATTTATACTAATATTCGCCGAACTAGGAATCTTCGGCTTATTGATTTTTTTATTATTCCTTTTTTATATTACTAAAAAAATTATACAAAATCACTTAGTGTCTGTTGAAATATTCGCAGAGTGTCATTCCGACCGAGCGAACCAGCCACCCAAACGGCTGGTTCGTAAGTGGAGGAATCTGTTTATTAAACCAAATTTGGTGCGGTCAACAGATCCCCATTCGGCTATCGCTCAGGGCAGGCTCTCGGCTACACTCGGGATGACAAAGGAATACTATTTCAACAGCAACTACTTCATCATCTTATTTATATTCATACTTCTAATCTCTCTTTTTGACCATTATTTCTGGAGCCTGTATTTCGGAGTAATACTCTTCTGGATTTGTATGGGAATTATAATCTCTTAATTATTGTATAAAAAATATATCGGGTTGTCATTCCGACCGAAGCGAAGCCCGAAGGATGAGGGCAAGCGAAGCGGAGGAATCTCTTTTAATCCCCATAATTTGGATTATTTAAAAGATTCCTCCACTTCGGTCGGAATGACAAAAAATAATTTTTACGAAAAATTCACTACGCCACTATAAGCATATCCAAAAGCAATTCTATGTTAACAGAGCTTGACTTTGATTTTAAATCAATATTCATAATACATCTATAAATTTTTTTTAACGCTTCTGTATTATAAAAACTGACTTGCGAATATAATTTTTGCGCGACGAACGGATGAATTTTCAACCCTAAAGCTAACGACCTGCTATTCGCCCTATTATCCCTGGCTAGATAATCTTTTGCCTCTAATAAAAGTCGATACTGCCGCGCAAGCATAGCCAAAATATAATTTATATTTACGCCCAATCTTATCTGCTCAGTTAATAACCGCAAAGCAAGCTTCTTATTTTTTGCGCCGATCGCGTCAACTAAATTAAAAATATTATCATCATCTTTAGTTTTCACAAATTTTTTTATATTCTCGCAAGTTACATTTTTATCATAGCTGATAATTTTTTCTATTTCATTATTCATGCTCCAAAGATCGCTCCCAATCCTCTCAATTAACATATTTACTGCCTCTGCCTTTATCTCTCCGCCTTTATCCGATACTTCTTTTATAATCCACTTTTTCAACGCAACACCCTTTAGAAGCTCAAACTCTTGCTTAAAAACAGACCCTGCGTTGAGTCCAGTCAAAAACTTAAATAACACATCTTTCTCTTTTTTTTCTTCCTCCCAAAAAATAAGAACATTTTCATTCCCGCCTGCATCTTTCTTCAAAAAATCAATTATCTCTTTCTGTAAATTTTTATCTTTTCCCTTTGAAATAATGTTCCTTAAAATTATCATCCTTTTTCGCGACATAAAAGAAACCGTTGATATTTGCTTTTTAAATTCACCGTAAGTTAATTTTTCGCCATCAATATCAGCGAGATTCAAAGATCCGCCTTCAACTTCCCGCAGAAATCTATTTTTCAACTCTTTTAATTTTTGCAAACTCCGAAATGTATCCGGACCGTATAGGAAGATAATCATACAATTATTTCAACTTAACCTTTAATTCAAAGGCACTGAGCGTTGGCCGAATGTATGGTGTATTAAGCCAATCGTTATATTTTTCATTTCCCAGATTTAATCCTATTGCATTGTTTGCATAACATTTGGCAATTCTTTGAAATGGTTTTTCGGGTCATACAGAATATAGGGTTACCCAGCAGTGGAATAAATAGCAAGTTCCCACCTTGCCGTGTCAATTATTCCATACATTATCTTGAGCATTAGCTATGGATTTTGTTAAATCTTATTAGTAAGCGAGGGGGGGGGGGGGACAGGGTGGTGTTAAGCCTTAGTTTTGCGCGCCAATTCCTCGTTTAACACCCCCCTTGCCCCATTCATTTAATGTCAAATTATTTGTTATTTTTTTAAAATTTAAAATCTAAAATCATCCCCCCCGATGGTATTTAATAAATGTCTCCCTTAAATGTTTGTCCGTAATATGCGTATAAATCTGCGTCGTGGTAATAGAAGAATGTCCTAGCATTGTTTGAACTGACCGAATATCCGCGTCATTAGCGAGTAAATCTGTCGCAAACGAATGGCGCAAAGTATGAGGAGAAATCTGTTTCGTTATTCCCGCAACTTTCGCGTATTTTTTTACTATTCTTTGAATAGTCCGCGGAGTTAAAGACTCTAAACTTTCATCTCTTTTATCTTTCGCCCGATCATGGCTTGAAAATAAAAACGGAGAAACATCCCGCCGAACATCTAAATATTTTTTAATCCAGTACTTAGACTGATTAGATAAAAAAACTATCCTAACCTTGCGTCCTTTTCCCCGAACCGTCAACTCCTGAGCTTTGCTTTGGTCTGCCTGCGAAGGCAGGTCTTTTAAATCTATTTGCTCTATTTTTAAATTTACCAGTTCTGAAACACGAAGCCCTGTTGAAAATAATGTTTCTAAAATCGCCTTATCGCGAAGCGCGATTAAATTATTCCCCTCTTGAGATGGGTTAGGGGTATGTAGCGGAGCATTCAAAAATCGTTCTAACTCGGCGCCTTCTATAAAAGTTATATCTCGCTCCGACATCTTTCCTAATTCAATTTTTTCCGATGCCAAAGTTTTTACATCAATTTTCGCCAAATATTTTAAAAACGCGCGCAAAGAAATAAGATGGTAATTCTGCGTGCTTTTTTTCAAAGATTCCCCTTTTTCATTTTCCAGCCTGTTGAGCCACAACCGATATTGCGTAACATCTTCCAGCTTGATTTCAGACGAATCATCTATATTATGCTCCCCAGCCCAGGCAGCAAATCTTTTTAAATAAAATTCATAATTTTTAACAGTCGCCAAACTGCGATTTTTTTCAATCTCAAGATAGGTCAAAAATTTAGTTATGTATTTTTGTAGATTTTGATTCGCCATATTTTATATTTTACGACATTACAAAATAATATGCAAACATTGACATATTCTCTATTCTTGTTATTATATAAATAAAAGACAAAAGCATAAAGCTGGCTTCTTTGTTTTCTTGTTTTCTTGAAAAAGGGCGTATAGCTCAGTTGGTTAGAGCGTTACACTGATAATGTAAAGGTCCATGGTTCGAATCCATGTACGCCCACTAATTTTTTAAAACGAGGTTTCTCCTCGTTTTTTATTTTACGCTTTTCTATAGATATTCAAAAATATTTTTAAAGGGAACTATAGCCAATTAAATATTTTTTCGTGAGTGGAGAAATCCCTTTTAAATAGGCTAAATAATAACAGATTCCTCCGCTCCGACCCCCACCCAGAGCTCTGGGTGGGGGTCGGAATGACATTCTCCAACCCTATATTCTGTATGAGCCGATAATCCGCGAGTGGAACGGGCGCACTTAACAGACGAGATAGAATTTTATCAGCAAGGAAATATTTGCAAAACTTTTGAAGAACGGGAAATGAGAATAGAAAAACATATCAAAAAAACACGCCAGCGCGCGTCTTTAATTGAAAAAATTTTTCACACACAAAACTAACTACAAAACTATATTGAGATAGACACAATTTACTAACTAAATAAAGCCATTTTCCTTTAATACCTTCTTCACTTCAGAAACGATCTCATCAGTCGTAAACTGCGCTTTTATTAAATATCCATTAGCCCCTAATTCCCGCGCTTTTTCCATGTCAGAATCTTGCCCTAAATTAGATAAAACAATAACAAGCGTCTTTGCCGTATTCGGATCTTTATCCTCCCTTAACTTTTTTAAAATCTCAAATCCGTTAAGCGCCGGCAGCATAATGTCTAAAAGAATCAAATTCGGTTTTTCTTCTTTTATTTTTTTTATCGCCTCTCCGCCGTCAATAACAGTCGCAACATTAAAACCGGCTACAATTAATTTTTTTACGCATATCTCTCTTAGGAGTTGGTCATCTTCCACTAAAATAATTTTTATCGCACTATTCATATGCAATGCAATAAGCAAAATTATTCCAAAATTTCAACATAAAAAAATCTGAAAAACTGCTATTGCAAATTAATGTTTCTTTCTTTTTTTGTAATCGGGATGGAAAATAAAACTTCGGTGCCTTCGCCTTCTTTGCTCTTTATTGCAATTTTACCTCTATGCCAATCTATTATATTTTTTACTATAAATAATCCCAGTCCAGTGCCTTCCGCCTGCATCCTCACGACATTGCTGCCTCTAAAAAATTTGCTATACAATAAATTCTGCTCTTTTATTGGAATTCCAATTCCATTATCTTTCACGATTACTATTAAATTCTTTTTTTCCAGTTTTATATTTATATCAATAATCCCATTATGCGGAGTATATTTTAAAGCGTTATCTAAAATATTAAATAAGGCTAATTCCATTTTTTCTTTATCTGCGTATATTATAGGAAACTTTTCGTGTTTATTAATATTTAATGCAATATTTTTATTCTTTTTTAAATTTTGAAAGCTACTTAATGCATCATTAAAAATTTGCTCAAAATCGCAATTTTCAAATTTAATGCCAGCCCGCTGGTCTTCAATGCTCGCAACATTAAGCAAATCGTTCGCCAATTTTATAACTCGCTCATTGCTTTTATACCCCTTTTTTAACATTTCTTTCTGTTCATTATTTAATTCTCCGGCATCTCCATTCGCAAGCGCTTCAAATACCCACTTTATTCCAGTAAGCGGAGTCCTTAGCTGATGCGCGGCAATAGATATAAAATCGGATTTCATCTGGCTTATTAATTCATCTCTCTCCTTATTTTCTTTCAACTTTTGCGACATCTTATTAAACGCGCTGGCAAGATGACCAAATTCATCATTTGACGTAACCTCTATTTTGTGGTTTACATTTCCTTTGCTAACATATGAAACTCCTTCCATTAAAGAATCTAATGGTTTAGTAAAACTTTTTGAAAGATAAAATGAAATTATAAAAGCGCACAAAATTATTGGAATAAAAAAAGCAATGCTTCCTTCTGCGATATTTTTTTGCACAGCGGAAATTCTTTTCAAAGAAATGCCCAAATAAAAATAATAAAATTCTGGATAATTTTTTATATGTATAGGTTCTATTATGATCTTTATTTTCTCCCCATTCTTGTAGTAATTCAAATCTTCAATTTTTTCCGATGCAAGACCTTGCGAAATATTGTCAATCTCTTTATTTTGCAGCGATACATCGTCCGATAATAATATCTTGCCGCTAGGAGAAACCACCCACCAAAAAAGGGTGTCTTGCGATTCATCAATATGTTTGAGCAATTCTAAAGGCCAAAGTCTCGTTAAAGAACCTGTTTCAACAGCCCTTGATGCTAATCTTGCCGCTAATGTATTTTCTTCTATTAAAGAATCTCTGACTCTCGTGCTAGCTTGGATAATATTATAAGTCAAAACAATCAATCCAGCAAATAAACTTGCTAAAATCATTAGCAACAATACTCTTTTAAATATATTTAATCTTATATTCATCTAAAATGCCATGCATATGGACATCACATTATGAAATCGCACTCCATAAACTGCAAAAATTGCGACTAGCTTGTTTTTCGTTTAGAAAAATCCTCTATGTATCTACTGATACTTATGCGGTTTTTCTAAACTGCAAAACTTCGCTATTCATCAATTTTTTCTAGTTTCTAAGCGCGCTTTCATAATGTGATGTCCATAGCTACCCGCCATTGGCGGGCAGCTATGGATAAAAATTATCGGCTAAAAATAGCAATTGAATTAACTAAATTAGCATGCCTGTTTCCTATTCCCGGTATATGGACCTGCTCGCCCAATGTAAATCCGCCGACGAAAGGAACATCTCCCAGCTCATCGCTTAACAACAAAGGAACTCGCGATCTTTCTTCTTCTGGGATAGCGAGCAATGTTCCCGCGCAAAAAGTGTAATAAGAGAATAACGCCTCTCCTTTGCCAATATTTTCACTTGACATTGCCTTTTGCGCCGTTGTCTGCGCTCGATTAACTAACCATTCCCAGCTTCCATGCAAAAGAACAATCTCATCTCCTTGCTGAATATTGGCAAAACCGGTTAAGGATTTTTCAGGCAAAATAATATAACCGGGATGAAACACATCAAGTTGGGAAACTTGAGTGTCTTTAGATTTTAATACTTTAGCTAATGGGTAAAAAGTTGCGGGATGAATTATTACACCGCCTTCTTTTAACTCCTTTTCAAAAGCTCCCCCTGTCCATTCATTATACACTTCAGCGGCTGGACGGTTATCTATCTCATAAAGTTTCCTTCCTTCCGCTTTCGTGGCAATGCCCCTATGCTCTGTGGTTAAATAACCAAACTCATGTGATGTCCCAATTTTTAATTTTGTATAAATAGCCGTCAAAACCACGCCATTCTTATAGACATTATCATTAGCGACTTGCGACCATTTGCCGGATAAATCATTATCGCCGCTGCTTCCGCCGACAATTGGAACTTTATCTGTAACAACATCTTCTATTCCCAAAAGGACTTCTTCCTCTTTGCCCGGAGCAATAGTTAGATAAATAAAGGCTGGCTTTTCTGTCTCTCCCGCTTTTTGCATAGCATCCATTATAACTTTCTTACCCGCTTCCCTCGGAGAAAATTTATCTAAATCCACGCCGGCGACGCTCATTTTTATATCAGGAACTGCAATGCCCAACATAGACATTGAACCTACCTTGCCCACATGATAACCATTTTTGCTCATAACGCCGACCAGAGAAGACATTCCTTGTATTTCCGTATCATCTCCAAACTCGCTTTTAATTTTATCTTTAATTACATCAGGACTGTATCCAACCGTATAATAAAAAAGGACATAATGGGGAATTTTCCCTTGCAATGTTTTTTTAATCATAGCTATAGATTCATCCGCCGCTTCTTCTGCTGTGTCTTTTACGCTCCATCCATATCCTACCTCTTTAGATTTATTTATATTTTCTTTATTTGTTTTGGGAACGACAGAAACATTATTATTGTTTGAAGAAAATTTTAAAAGCCCCCAAACAATTGCTATGCCCGAAACCGCGATAACAACCGCAGTGATAAAAATTTTATTAGATTTGACCATATTTGCTTTTTTAAGCGAATGTTGAAATAATAATTTATAATTCAACAAACAACTATTTATTAAATATTTAAAATTCGCGATATTAACCTATCGACCTAAAGTTAATATCTTAGAAGATATTTCAACAACTTTTTTATGAATTGCCATTCCATTGCTTGCTAAAAAAAATCTGTTTCTCTCATCCGCTTCTTTGTTGCCAAAAAAATCAGTCACAATCCCGCCAGCTTCTTTTACAATCAATTTTCCCGCGGCATAATCATAAATTTCATTTCCGTTATTTATAAAACATTCTATCTTTCCTTCAGCCAAGCGGCATAAATCAAGCGCGGGGGACATATTTATCAAAAATCTTTTTATATTTTTCTTCTCTAAATTTTTTATCAAATCTCTCAACCTTTTTTCAAAATAATGCCCGTAATCGCAATCATAAGCTAAATTAATATTGCTAATATTTTTTTGTGAATTCACTTTTATCCTTTTGTTATTTAAATATGCGCCTTTCCCTCTTCTCGCGCAATATATCTGATTTAATATAGGGTTGTTCACCACGCCCGCTATAATTTTTTTTTCTTCCAATAAAGCGATGCTCGCGCAAAAATTAGGCATCCCCATCACAAAATTGCTTGTCCCGTCCAAAGGATCAATCACGAAAGTAAATTTTGACTTATGATCAATAAATCCAACTTCTTCTGAAAGAATGTTATAATCAGGAAAATTTTTTGATAAATCTTTTATAATTTTCTTTTCTGATTCCAAGTCAGCTCTTGTGCGGAAATCAAGCGCTATGCTCTTTTTATATAATTTAAAACATTGTCCGAAATATTTCCGCAAAACTTCAGCGCCTTTATTGCTTGCTTCTATTATTTTTTCCAAAACCATAGTTATTTGACTTTTAATACTAATTATTAATTTTATTATACCACAAAACAAAAAAATATTAAAATATAAAAAGACCTCAAATTATGATGCCTTTTAAAATTTTATTTTTTTATAACAGCAGATTCCCCATTGCTATCTTTCAAATAAAATCCCATCTCCTCAATTCCTTTTCTTAATTCATCCGCCTTTTTCCAGTTTTTCTTCTTTCGCGCTTCCTCCCTTTCTTTAATTATTTTGTTCACTTCCTCAGGAATTTCCGCCTTTTTTTCTTTTTTAGCATTTTCCAACCCTAACCCGAACACTTTATCAAAATCAAAAATCAAATTTAATTTTTTCATATTCTCCAGATTATCCGCTTTCACAACTTCCCATAAAACCGCTAACGCCTGCGGAATATTCACGTCATATTCTATCGCCGCAATAAATTTATTTCTATATTTTTCCCCATCTTTACTCTTTTTCCCTTCTATCCCTTCTTGCCCGCCTATCCCTTCCTTTAATTCTATAACCTTCCCCCTTAACTTATTTAAACTAACTTCCGCAGATTTTAGCGCCTCCCAAGTAAAATTCTGCTTTGAACGATAATGCGAGTTTAAGAAAAAATATCTTAACGCCAAAGGATCATACCCCTTTTCTTTTATCTCAGCGAGAGACCACGCCGCGCCTTCGGACTTTGACATCTTGCCATCATTCACATTCAAATGTTCATTATGCAACCAATAATTTACAAACTTTTTCCCATTCGCAGATTCGCTCTGCGCGATCTCGTTCGTATGATGAACAGGAATATGTTCTACTCCGCCCATATGCAAATCCAGTGTATCTCCTAAATATTTTTTTGCCATAGCAGAACATTCTATATGCCATCCCGGAAAACCATCGCCATTTTTTACAAGATCAGATTTAAATGGACTCTTCCAAAACTGTAAAGCATTTTTATGCGTACCCGCCTTAAAAAACCATAACGCAAAATCCGCGGGATGCTTTTTATTTTTATCTTCCACATCCGCTTTTCCAGCCGATGATATATTGTTTTCTAAAATTTGTCCTGATAACTTTGTATAATCGCGCGCTTTTGACACATCAAAATAAATTGCTAAATCCGTCGCGTAAGCATAACCTTTTTCCAGCAATGTTTTTACCATCCCTATCATTTCCTGAATATGCTCAGTCGCCCGCGGCTTTATATCCGCGTCTTGCGCATTAAGATCGCGCAAATCATCCTCAAAAACTTTAATATATTTTTCCGCAATCTCCTGTGGCGTTTTATTTTCTCTTCTCGCGCCTTTTTCCAGCTTATCCTCGCCAGTATCTTCATCAGAAGTTAAGTGTCCGACATCAGTATAATTTCTAACGAAATTTACTTCATATCCAAGATAATTCAGCGACCGCCTGATTAAATCAGCTAAAACCATAGCCCGCATATTTCCAATATGCTGCGCCCAATAAACCGTCGGCCCGCAATGGTAAAATTTTATTTTTCCATTCTCAATCGCCTTAAACTCTTCCTTTTTCTTAGTTAATGTATTATATATTTTTAGCATAATTTTATCTTTTTATTTCCCATTTTTTAAAGGGAGGCTAATGGTTTTAAAATACTTAAATCTATCTGAATATAAATAATTATATCATACATTCTGACTAATTTCCAGTGAACTTTTGGCGCTCTCCCTTGCCCTCTCCCAAAGCGCATTATATAACAATAACAAAGGCTAAAAAAAATAAAAACCGCATCAGCTTGTGTTAAACTGATGCGGACAATGAACCATAAAAAAAATTTACCACTTTATAATTCCCCCTGCATATAGGGAATTTTTCGCAGGCGGCCAGTCATCCCACTGGCGCTGAAACATTATAAATGACGAAAAGCCATTTTAAAATTGGTAAAAAAATTTTAAGTTATGCCCATGCAGAACCTTCCCATACAGGCATCTTTAGAGGATCATCTTTCCGTCCCGTCAGAGTCTCCGGCATGCCTTTGCTTCCTGTCTGCGCCAGCCTGCGCTGGCAGGCAGGGACCCTGACGCTTCAGCGAGATAAAATGTCGCGCCTTGCAAGGTTTTATGGTTTAGGATAAGATAAGATAAGATAATCTGTCGTAGGGGTACGATGCTTGTCGTAGGGACACGATGCTTCGCGCCCCTACTTTATAAAATTTCGTAGGGGTGCGATGCTTCGCGCTCATCCTTTATAGACGATGTTCTATGGATCAAGTAGAAGAAATAAAACAAAAACTTGATATCGCGGATGTAATTTCAGGTTATATTAAACTCACTCCGGCGGGAATATCTATGTTTAAGGCGAATTGCCCGTTTCATAGCGAAAAAACGCCTTCTTTTATGGTGTCCCGCGAAAAGCAAATTTTTAAATGTTTCGGATGTGGAAAAGGAGGGGATATCTTTTCTTTTGTTATGGAAATGGAAGGGGTTGATTTTAAAGAAGCGCTTGAAATTTTAGCTCAAAAAGCGGGCGTACAGCTTAAAAAACAAAGTCCAAAAATAGCAGGCGAGAAAAATAAAGTATTGGATTGTCTAGAGATGGCGTCAAAATTTTATTATCAGGTTCTCTTGAACGCCAGCTTGGCAGAAGACGCGAGAGCCTATCTTAAAAAAAGAAAAATAAACGAAGATACGATTGATAATTTTAAAATAGGATACGCGCCAGATTCATGGGATTCTTTATACAATGCGTTAAGAAAAAAAGAATTTTACGCGAATGACATTGAAAAAGCGGGTCTCATAATAAAAAAACAAAACGCGAATGATTATTATGATCGTTTCAGAAACAGGATTATGTTTCCGATAAAAGATGTGAACGGAAGAGTAATAGGATTTTCGGGAAGAATACTGGAACAACACCCCCCTGCCCCCCCTCAAGGGGGGAACTCGCGTTCCAATGACGGTGCGGGTACTCCGGCTAAATACATAAATACTCCGCAGACAATAATGTTTGATAAAAGCAGAGCGCTTTACGCGATAGATAAAGCGAGAGATGAGATAAGAAAAAATAATTTAGCAGTTATCGTAGAAGGGCAAATGGATGTTATCGCGTCGCATCAGGCTGGCATAAAAAATGTTATCGCGTCTTCTGGGACGGCGCTAACCTTAGAACATTTAAAAATTATAAAAAGATATACTTCTAATATCGCTCTTTCGTTTGATGGAGATGAAGCTGGAAAAAATGCGGCTAGACGAGCCGTAGAAATCGCGCTCCCTTTTGACATGGATATTAAAATAATAAAAATATTAGGGGTGAAAGATCCAGATGAGTGCATAAGAGAAAATCCAGAGAAATGGAAACAAGCTATTTTAGACGCGCAAAAATTTATGGATTATTATTTTGATGAAACGATTGTGAGCGCTAACTTAGAAAATATTGGAGAGAAAAAAACAGCGGCGAAAAAAATGCTGGAACTTATATCAAAAATTTTTGATAAAGTAGAACAAACGCATTATTTGCAAAAACTATCAGCATATCTGAATGTGCCTGAAAATATTTTGAGAGAAGTCCTGTCTAATAAAAAAAATGTTATAAAAACAGAAGAATCAAAAAAAATTATTAAAAAAAATTATTTCGGAGAAAAGGATATAAACGCAAAAATAGCGGAAAGAATCATATCGTTTGCAATAATATACGCGGAGAATTTACCTTATGTCGTTGCTCATCTTTTGCCTGAATTTATAACTTCGGAAAAATTAAATAACCTTTACAAACAGATTATTATATATTATACTGAAAATCAAGGAAATGAATCTTTTTTAAGCGAAAAAAATGCTTTAAAATTTTTTAAAAATTTTGCTTTGAAAGAAGAGGCAAGAGAAGAAAAAGAATATTTTGACGAGCTTTGGATATACGGAGAAAAAGAAATTATTGACTTTAAAGAAAGCGAAGAAATTTTAACTCCTCAAAGAATAAAATTAGAGCTGGAAAAAGGAATTTCAGAGCTTAAAGAAAGTTATAATAAAAGAAAACTTAATTCTTTGCAAAGAGAACTTCAAAAAGCGGAAGAAGAAAATAACAAAGAAAAAATAGAATTATTTTCAAAAGAATTTAATAAAATCATGGGAGAAATGAGCAGAAATCTTGATGATAATTAACGCGAAAAACACAAAACAGAACACGAAACGCGCGAAATATAATTATGCGCCGCAACTTATTTATAATATATCTATTAGGCTGTAGAAAAATCTTTTTTGTCATTCCTCCGCTTCCTGCCTGCGCAGGCAGGAGCGGAGGAATATTAGATCATGCTTAAAACTGTTATTATAAATGCAATGGATGGCGCAATAACAGATCCCTCGGCAAGCTCGGGATGACAAGGTATATTTTTCTACACCCTTATCTATCTATATTTTATGCCAACAACAAAAAACAATAAAAATAAATTTAAAAATAAAACAAATAAGATTAAAAATCCTATTAAGAAAGTTGCGGGTAAAAAATTTATGACGAAAAAGATGCTAATGAAAAAAAAAATTACTATAAAAAACGCATCTAAAAATAAAAAAATAAAAAAAAATAATTCTTCTTCAAAAAAACATTTCAACAAAAATTTCTTTAAAAAAATAAAACTTAAGGCGCAAAAGACCATAGAAAAAATTATTGCTCATCCTGTTAATCCGCCAACGCCCGAAATGATAAAAGAACTTATCAGGAAAGGAAGGCTAAGAGGTTTTATAACTGACTATGAAATAATGCAGAGTTTTCCTAATTTAGAATATTACATAGATATTTATGAAGATTTTTTAGATCAGATGGAAGAAAATGGCGTTCAATTTATAGAAAAAAAGGGCGGATTTTTAGGAGAAGTTTTTAAAATTGAAGCGCCATTAAAAGAAGGCGAGAAAAAGATAAGAAAAATAAGCAAGAAAAAAAGCGATGTGCTAAAAGCAGAACGAGAGGAGCGGATGGATTTAGCTGATATATCCGCAGATTCTATCCAGATGTATTTGAGAGAAATAGGCAAAGTTCATCTTCTTTCTTCGGAAGAAGAAATCGCGCTTGCGAAAAGAAAAGAAAAAGGAGATGAGGAGGCTAAGAAAAAACTTATAGAAGCAAACTTAAGATTAGTCGTTTCCATCGCAAAAAAATTTACCGGCAAAAGTTTGACCTTGCTGGATTTAATCCAAGAAGGAAACATTGGACTATTTCGCGCTGTTGAAAAATTTGAATATACAAAAGGATATAAATTTTCTACTTACGCGACATGGTGGATTAGACAGGCGATTACCCGCGCGCTCGCGGATCAATCAAGAACAATCAGAATACCTGTCCATATGGTAGAAACAATAAACAAATTCCAGCAAGTAGAACGGCAGCTAATTCAAGATTTAGGAAGAGAACCTCTCTCGGAAGAAATCGCCGCTGAGATGGGAGAAGCTTTAGACAAGGTTAGACATATAATAAAAATTTCGCAAGATACTATTTCTTTAGAAACAACAATGGGAGAAGATGATGAAGATTCAACTTTAGAAGATTTTATAGAAGATGTTAAAACAATGACACCTGATAAATCCGCCGCGCTCCAGCTTCTTAAAGATTATGTAAAAGAAGTTATCACAAAATTATCGCCAAGAGAGCAAAAAATATTAGAATTAAGATTCGGTTTAACCGATGGCGTTTCGCATACTTTGGAAGAAGTTGGAAAAGAGTTTAATGTTACCCGCGAACGCATTAGACAGATTGAGGCAAAAGCATTAGAAAAAATACGAAAGCAGGATGGGATTAAGAAATTAAAAGACTATTAGGGGGCGCATGAATCAAGAAGCATGAATTATGAATCATGAATTTTTTCTCCGCCGCAGTCTCCGAAGGGACTGTGGCGCGGCAAAATATATTTCGCCTTGACAAATTTTGTTTTAGATATTAAAGTGGTAAAAATAACTGTTTCTTCACAATTACGATAAAATTATAAAAAACAAAAAATGTTTTGTTGCTTTCTTGTTTTTTTGTTTTTTTGAGTAATATTCCGGGGTAGCGCAGTGGTAGCGCAGTTGACTGTTAATCAATTGGTCGTGGGTTCGAATCCCACCCCCGGAGCATTTCCGAACATTCGTTCGCTAAAAGCACCGTATCAAACGGTGTTTTTAAGTTAAATAAAAGCTTTTTGCCTTTCAATTCAAGGTTCTGAAGTATAAAATTTAGAAGTTGCCTTTTTTCATCCACTTCAGAACTTTCAAAAATCTCATAAGCTCTTTGAGCAAGAGAAAGCACTGTATTTATCGTAGTATAATAAGTTTCATCGGCAAAAGTATGCCTTTTTAATTCCTCGTCTATTTCATACTGCCTTTCCTTGTATTCCTTTAGCTTTTGATCAAACATCTCTTCAGTAATACTGCCATCAAACCTTAAATCCATCATCCCGCTTATTCTCTTTTGGATTTTATCGTATTCCTGCCTTAAATTATTTATAGCCCTCTCGTTAAATTTATTTTGTGATTCGTTGGTTTCCCTTAATCCTTCCACGATCTCTCTTATTTTCTCATCTGATAATTGAATATTTTTTAAAACCTCTTTAATAGGTTTCATTAAATCTTCCTCCCTTACATAAATCCGTTTATCGTGCATTTTTTTGTAATTCGTACAAGAATAATAAGTATGCTCTTTCGCTCGCTCTGGCGTTATAGTACAACCGCAATCCGCACATTTTATCATCCCACGCAAAATATAGGGCTTAGAAGCGTATTTAAAGGGCTTTTTGTGCCATCCTGTCCTTATTTCTTGGGCTTTCTCAAACAATGCCTTAGAAATCAAATTCCCGTGCCTATGCGGGTATAATTTATCTTTAATCCTCATCATCCCATAATAAAAGGGATTATTGAGTATATGGTAAATAATATTATTATTTAAAGCCGTTGGCGTTTTTGTATTGCTCCTTACTCCCAATCTCGCCATCTCTTTTTTAATGGTTTGAATTGAAGCATTGCCACTCGCATACATTTCAAAAATTTTAACCACATATTGCCCTCGCATAGGATCAGTCGTTATTTCTTTATTGCCTTTCTCATCCTCTATGTTTAAATATCCGAAAGGAGCTTTGCCTATCCATTCACCTTCTTTTATTTTATTCTCATAAGCTCTTTTTACATTATCGCTAATTGCGTCAGAGTAATATTTTGCCAGTCCCAAATTCATCCCAAAATGAAATTTTTCAGTTGCGGATATATTGGGAGAAATCACAAGGTTATCAGAAGCAAAATGTATTTCAATCTTATCCGTCATTGCTAATTCATAAAGATAAGCAACCCTCTTGTCAAAAACATTCCTTGAAAACCTATCAACCTTATCAAAACAAACAACAACCTTTTCAACGGTTGTTTTTAAATAATCCAAAATTCTATCAAACCCGTCTCTTTTTGTTTTATACGCACTTTCGTCAAAACTATATTCCTTTATTATTTCAAGATTTTTTCTTTTGCAATAATCTTTTAAACGGATTATTTGAGCAGGCAAAGAATTACCCGCCTCTTTTTGTTCTTCGGTTGATACTCTTGCGAGGATTATTGCTTTCATAGTTACTTAAAATAATTTTTCCAAAGGTTGCCAATTCTCATTTAAGCTAATCTTATTTTTCTGACAAGAATATTTAATAATCGGTTCGTCTTTGATAATAAAATTTATTGGTTTTAAGGCATCCTTTTTAATTTTTGTATTTGTATTAACATACCAAATCCCATTCGCAAAAATAGTTATTCCACCCAAAAAGTTTTTTCCCAATTCTTTTATTTTTAATGCCAATGCTTTGGCCTTATCAGCCGTTTCGGGGTCTGTTGCTGTTTGTCCCTTTTTAGGGTCAAAAATGCCTATTTTGCCATTTTTAAAGCGTATTATAAAGTCTGGGTAAAATAGGGCTTCTTTATCATCAACGCTGTTATAATATTTAATAGCAAAATACTCTTTACCCTGATTACCATTTTTAAACCACCAGTCAATTTCTTTACTTTTACTTTCAAGATATTTAATAAAATTAAGCTCGTTATCTTTTCCTTTATACTCTTTAAGCACAAAACACTTATCCAAAGCGCAAAGTTTTTGCGGCACTTC
>JAZDEU010000003.1:0-26479 GCA_043808545.1 bacterium
CTGTTGAAATAGTCGCAAAATGTCATTCCGACCGAGCGAACCAGACGCCCAAACGGCTGGTTCGTGAGTGGAGGAATCTGTTTATTAAGCCAAATTTGGTACTGTCAACAGATCCCTCGGCTACGCTCGGGATGACAAAAAAATACTATTTCAACAGACACTACTTATGTGATCATCACCTCTCTCATATAAAAATCTGGAAAAAATAGGATTTACCCACGCGCTTATCCCTCAAGACGGAAACGAGCGAATCCTTTTTAAAATTGGGCGGAGAGGGGGAGATTCGAACTCCCGGCACCCTTTCGGGCGCACCGCTTTTCGAGAGCGGCTCCTTCAACCAACTCAGACACCTCTCCAATATAATAATTTTACAGTTTCAATACCACGATGAACCTTCTCCCGCATCAGAGTCCTCATAAGAGAGGGATGAAAATTTCCCAAATTCACTAATTCCCCAATTTACCAATTACTCCTATATCTTACACCAAAACAACAAAATCAGTCAATTACAAAAAAATCGTCCTCACAGGTAAGCCCTTAGGACGATAACAAAAACAGTCAATAAGACAGCATCTGTGTTTATCTGTGTTCTAATCTGTATATATCTGTGTCTCACTTCGCCGCATCAACTCTGATCGTATAAATCAATTGCTTATTATGACTAATATAAACCGTTTTGCCTTTAAATTCCAGGCTAAAAGCAGGATGATATATTCTGCCCTCTTTCGGCGCTTTAAGTTTAGCCGTAAGAATCGCCATCTGACCCGGCATAATTTTTGTCGGCGGATGAGATACCGCGCCATTTTTACCCCAAGAAACATCTTTAAACTCGCTCGCGCTTCCATCAGGATTTTGCGCTTTTAAAACTAAACTGCTATCCCATGGAACAAGTCCAGTATTTTTTATCTTAAATTGCGCTTTTGATGTCCAAATATTAAGCATTGCAGATGGGACATTCGCTTCAATCAATTCCGCTTGAATAGGCGCGTCAACGCGAGTCAAAGTATCCGTATTGCATCCCGCGACTTCAACATCAGGAGAATTTTCAACTTCCGCCGCCTTTCGCATTAGGACAAATTGCGTCCTAAAAAATCCCGGCTCGCCAATATTATATTTAAATTTAAAAGTCGCAAAATTTCCAGGAGCAACTTCCGTTTCTTCCTGTTTTATAAGTCCCAACTCGCCATTCCACGATTTATCATAAAATTTATTTTTACCGCCCGTAGCTTTATCTAAAATTTTTAAATACACTTCTGAACTCCCCTCTTGAGAAGGGTTAGGGGGGTGTAAATTCCACACTTGAGGGGGGTTAGAGGGGTGTTGAGTCCACGCCTTTGTCCCAGTATTTTTAAATTTAACAACTGCCTCGCCTTTTGCATTTTCAAAAATAGCGACTGGAAAATTTTGCGATAATAACTCCCCCTTATAACTTAAATCTATCGCGGTCGCGGTTAAAGAAACATCTGTCCCAGAAAACCATCCTTTATCCTGCATAGCTAAAACTAAATCTTTTTTATCAACTAATTTATCTTTTGAACAAGCTAAAGTAATTTTAAATGTCCCAATCTCCCCCGGCTTAACATTCGGTTCTTGCAACTCATAATCCACCTCGTTGCGCGCAGTTTCGTGTTCAGTTTCGTGTAATTTCGTATCTAGCGCCATCCGCAAACCATTCAATGCCGCTAATTTATTTTTTACTCCCGCGTCAGTAAGTACAACTTTATTATCAGTATAATTATGCCAGCTTAAATCTCCATCATTTCTAAATTGCAAAACAATCTCTTTTGTTTCATCTTTTTTTAAACTGATTTGAATATCGCCATTTCCAACAATAGTTGCTTTCTGCGTCAATCCTCCAGCTATAGTTTTCTCATATTTAGTCTGCGATATTTGCCTTATTTCAGGAAGTTTATTATATAAATAATCTCCCGGACAATTTGTAGATCCGACATCTCTATGTCCCACGACATTAGGCAAACTCTTCCCCTGAAATTCGCTAACTCTAATAGGTTCTATATCAAACTCTAAAGACTTTGCCGCGATTAAAGATGTAAGACTATCTTCTGCCGCAGGACTTAATCCATCTTCCAAATAAATCTGCCATTTGCCATCTTTCAACCGTTCATTTTTTACTCTTCCTTGCGGATAATATGTCGGATGTTCAAGATAATATCCCTGTTTTTGCTCATCAACCCATCCGCCGTAAGTCCCTAAAATAGCAATTCCGATTGTCCCCCTATTCCACCCGACTTCGCGAGAACTGTCATAAGCATGCCCTCCGATAACGCCGTCTCCGCCATATCGTCCTTCATAAACATTTCCAGACGGATCAACTAAAAAATTATAGCCGACATCCCCCCATCCTAAATTTCGCGCATGCCATTTATAAACAGCCTGTACTGTATTCAACGGATTATCAGCGCCAGTACTGCCAGCGGTATGATGAATTATAATTTTTTTAACATCCGCATATTCTTCAGACCAAACAGGCTCGCTATTTTTATAGCGCAAAACTTCATCCGCGCCCCATCCCGCGCGCGGAATAACTTTTAAGGTTGGCATTTCCGCCCTCACCGCATTAACTAAAAAAAACGAGAATATTATAATTGACGCTATTTTTATATTTTTATATATAATTCTTGACATATTTTATTTATATGCTATACTATAATTGTCAACTTCAATTCGCAGTCGATAGCCTCGAAAGGCTGAGATTCTCTCAGGCTTTCTTTTTATTTAATGATATGTTAAAATAATATTTTTTGTCATCCCGAGCGTAGCCGAGGGATCTGTTGACAGTACCAAATTTGGCTCAATAAACAGATTCCTCCACTCACAAACCAGCCGCTTGGGCATCTGGTTCGCTCGGTCGGAATGACATTTTGCGACTATTTCAACAGATACTGCTTAACTAGACGAACTTTCCACTATTTTATTACATCTCGCTGTTTCTTAAATTTTTTCTGGCATTCAATGGCAAGTTTAATGCATTCTTCAGGATCATATCCTAAATCATCGCACCAGCGAATCGTGGAAAAAATAAGATTCCCCAGTTCCTTCATAAGTTCTTCGTCAGTATGGAATTCTCTATCTTTTAATTCATTTCTCTCCCATCTGCAAATATCGCCAAAAATTTTACCTATGGACATCACATTATGAAAACGCGCTTAGAAACTAGAAAAAATTGATGAATAGCGAAGTTTTGCAGTTCAGGAAAACCGCATAAGTATCAGTAGATACATAGAGGATTTTCCTGAACGAAAAACAAGCTATTCGCAATTTTTACAGTTTATGGAGTGCGGAGTCATAATGTGATGTCCATAAGCGAACAATAATTTTGTTCACTGGCAGTTTTTCGCCCTCCCAAATTTCTTTGCCTTGATTTAATAATTCTTTTATTTGCATATAACGTAAAATCTTTGATTAGAATATTTTTTAAATTAATACCTGCTTTTTCAATTCATAAATATCATCAGGCAAATAATCAATGCCTCCAAATTCTTTAACAACAACTGATTTTATCTTTTTCTTTATTTCAGGTTTCAAATTTGTAATTGTCATTTCGCCCGCCCCGCCGATGCTTTCGCAGTCATCTCCAATTAAAATATTTGGCATAACTTTTACATGTTTTATTTATTCATTCTCAGCCTCGCCGCAGTCCTCTGGCGAGAGACTGCGGCGGAGAAAAACATAACAAAATTAATTTATCGCATCCGTGCTCCGTGTAAATCAGTTTCTAATCTGTGTCCATCCGTCTATTTCCTTTTTTTTCCAAGCTCCACCCGCAGTTTCAATACCGTATCCGGCGTAAGCGATATGCTGTCTATTTTTTGTTCAATTAAAAATTTCGCGAAATCTGGAAAATCGCTCGGCGCTTGTCCGCAGATGCCGATTTTAGTATGGCATCTTTTACAGGTTTTAATTACTTCGCGAATCAACTCTTTAACCGCCGCATTGCGCTCATCATAAACATGGCTTACTATCTCGGAGTCACGATCAACACCCAATGTCAATTGCGTTAAATCATTGCTCCCGATAGAAAACCCGTCAAAAATTTTCGCGAATTCATCCGCCAAAATAACATCAGATGGTATCTCGCACATAACATAAACATCTAACATCTCCTCTTTTTTTATCTTTAATTTTTTCTTAAAAAACAACGGCCTGCCGACTATTTCCTTGCTGAAACTCTTTGGAATTTTATTATTATTCTTATTCAAATAATCTATATAGCTTCTGCCATAAAGTTTATTCTGCGCTAATATTTCTAAAACTTTTAACCCTTCTTCAATCGTGCGGCAAAATGGAATCATAACTTTAACATTTGTTAATTTCATTTCTTCGCGCACTTTTCTAAGCGCCCTGCATTCTAATTCAAACGCCGGTCTGAATTTTGGATCATAATAACGTGACGCGCCGCGCCATCCAATCATTGGATTATTCTCAACTGGCTCAAAATACTTTCCACCGATTAAATTCGCATATTCATTACTCTTAAAATCTGAAAATCTCACAATCACATCTTTCGGATAAAACGCCGCGCCGATTTTTGCAACGCCCTCCGCCAGCTTTTCAACATAAAAATCTGTCTTCTTTTTATAACCGATAGTCATCTCTTCTATCTTTTTAATATCAGCCACTGTTATTTTTATATCCTTCTCACACTGATCACACTTCTCTCCCTTCTTCCCCATCTCCCCCCTCTTCCCCTTCTTTACCTTCTGCCCCTTCTCATTCCTGTCTAATTCAATCAAAGCCAGCGGATGAATTTTAATATAATTATTTATAATAAATTCTTCCCGCGCCAGTCCAATTCCATCATTCGGAATAAATGAAGCCGCGAAAGCCTGATCTGGTTCGCCAAGATTCATCATAATTTTCGTCTTCGTTTTTTTAAGATTTTTCAAATTTGTTTTCTTTACTTCAAATGACAAAATCCCTTCATACACATAACCGTCTTCCCCTTCAGCGCAGCTCACGGTTACTTCCTGATTATTTTTTATTTTTTCTGTTCCATCAACAGTTCCGACAATGCAAGGGATGCCAAGCTCTCGCGACACAATTGCGGCATGACACGTTCGCCCGCCAGAATTTGTCACAATCGCCGCCGCTTTTTTCATAATCGGCTCCCAATCTGGATCTGTCATTTCAGTCACTAAAACTTTCCCCGCGTCAAACTTAGAAATTTCAGCGACATTTTTTATAACTTCTACTTTTCCAGCGCCAATCTTACTGCCGACACTTCTGCCCTCAACAATGACTTTTTCTTTGCCAGATTTTTTTAAAATATATTCTTCTAAAACATTTCTATTTTTCTGCGACTGCACCGTTTCAGGCCGCGCTTGAACTATATACAGTTTTCCATCTTTCCCGTCTTTTGCCCATTCAATATCCATCGGTTTTTTATAATGAGTCTCAATTATCATACCCCATTCCGCCAGCTTTAAAATTTCTTTATCTGTTAATACTATTTTTTGCCGATCGCCCAGAGTCACTTTCATATTTTTCGTTGACTTATTCCCGCCCTCTGCATACACCAATTTCTCCTCCTTGCTGCCGATAGTCTTAGAAATAATCGTATTTGTCTTTTTGAAAAAATAATATTCATCAGGAGTTACTCTCCCCTGAACCGCATATTCTCCAAGTCCGTAAATGGCGCTTATTAAAACTGCATCTTTAAAACCTGATTCTGTATCAATTGTAAACATAATACCGCTTGCGCCGACATCGGAACGCACCATTTTTTGTATCCCTATAGAAAGCCCTATACTAAAATGATCAAAGTTTTTATCAACTCTGTATGAAATTGCTCTATTTGTAAATAAAGAAGCGATGCATTTTTTGCACGCGACTAATAAATCATATTCTCCGCGAATATTAAGATATGTTTCCTGCTGACCTGCGAAAGAAGCATCCGGCAAATCTTCAGCTGTCGCAGAACTTCGGACAGCAACCGCAAAATCATCTCCATAAAGTTCTTCTAATTTTCTATAAGCATCTACAATTCCTTCATATAATTCATCTGGAAATTCCGCCTGCAAAATTTTTCCCCTTATCGCCTTCCCTCTTTTTGCTAAATCACGGACATTGCCTGTATCCAATCCATCTAAAATTTCCATTATATCTCTTTTAATCCCAGCCATCTTTAAAAAATGGTGGTAAGCGTAAGCAGTCGTAGCAAACCCAAAAGGAATTCTTACTCCTTTTTTAGATAATTTAGTGTACATCTCTCCAAGCGACGCATTTTTTCCGCCCACAATCGGCACATCCCCAATGTCAACCTGATTAAAAAATTTGATGAATTTTGAGGAAGATAAAATCATAGATTTTAAAAAATTATTTATTGGACTTAATTAGTCACTGTTGAAATAGTCCACGAACTGTCATTCCCTCATTTTCCGAATCTCTTTTTTTAATTTTTTATCAAAAGTAAACACCCGATGAATTTCGGACAAATATAGCAACGAGGCGTCAATAAAAGATAACTTTCCTGTTTTTTCATTTTGAAAACAATCTAATGTTCCTTTAAAAAAAAATTCGTCCGAAAGCAAAATTTCAACATCTTTATTATTTAAAATAATTTCAATAAATTTATTGGCAACATTTTTATTAACTTTAAACAACAAAACTGAACTTACTTCTAAAATGATATATTCAGTAATAATTATTTTGCCATCTGCATTTTCTAAAACTTTTTCCGCTTTTTTATGTTGTGTGTCATTTGTATTAAAAAATGCTATCCAAATATTTGAATCTAAAATAATCATATTATCGCGCATACATAATTTTATCAATTTTTTTGCTTAAATTCTTATCAGCACATTGGAATTGCAATCCTTTTAAATCGCTAAAATTATACTTTTTTTCTTTACTATCGCTAATCGGCTCTATCCTGAAAACCGGTCTAGAATTTTTTACCACAATGAAAGATATTCCTTTTAATGTTTCTTGAGAAATCTTTCTTAATTGAGTATGCAATTGTTTTATTCCTATAATTTGTTCCATAAAGTTAAACTTTGATTATACTTATTAGTATACCAAAAATTAAATAGTTGTCAAACTATAATTATGACTTTAAATGAAATCCATGCGCGTAATCACCGAATTTTATTCCATAGACCTTGCCCCAAAGATCCACCGCGATAAATTTCTGGCCATTAATTTTTATCTTTAAATATTGGTGCGGAGAAATCCCATAAAGCAATGTCCACGTTGAAATTATATCTTCACTTTGGAAAAACCCGCTTTTAACTAATAGAATCCGCAAAAAATAATTAAAATTAGTGCAGTGCAAGAATCCGGATTTTTCCCAAAGCCAATCAACATCGGAAATAAAATGCTCATACCATCTAAGGTAAGTTCTAAATTTGTAACCCCTTATGGACATCACATTCCAAAATCGTACTCCATAACCTCTAAAAATTGCGATTAGCTTGTTTTTCGTTCTGGAAAATCCTCAATGTATCAACGGATACATCTGCGGTTTTCCCGAACTGCAAAACTGCACTACTCATCAATTTTTATAGGTTCTAAGTCCGATTTTGGAATGTGATGTCCATATATTTTTCCGCCAAAACATCATAAGCTCTTCTCAAACATTCCTCTTTATTTTTTGACTTTTTTAATTCGTCAACTATATTCTGTAAACTTTCCGGCAATCTATCTGGAATTTGTTTTTTTGCAAAACACATAATTTTCTAATGTCTTAATTTCTCAATTTCTTTATTTCTTAATTTCTTTACCCAGTGAGATAGCTTGCTTCATCTCACTGGGTGAATTTCTATATTTCTCAACATTCCCATCCGCAATCTCTTGAATTTTCTTTATCACTTTTTTACCAGCCTCATCCTTAAATAAATGCTTATACCTTCCCTGAATTTTTAAATATTTTTCCACGCTGGGACGCGCCGCAGGATAGTTCATAACTTTTGCCAGTTTTCCATTAATAAATTCCACGACTGGATACAAGCCAGACTGCTGCGCAAGTTTTCCCAGCTCAATCGTTTTGTCAGAATCCACTTTCCAACCCGGAACGCAAACGGTTAAAATTTGCAGATAGCTCGGACCAGATGCAGCTAATGCCCTTTTCACTTTTTGCTCAATGTCCAGTGTATAAGCGCAGGTGGAAGTTGCGACATATTTCAGTCCGTGCGCCAGCGCGATCGCGACCATATCTTTCTTATGTAATTCATTTCCTTCAGACATCTCACCGCTCGGCGCGGTTGTGGTTGCCGCGCCATAAGGCGTCGCCCCGCTTGCCTGCACTCCGGTATTCATATATGCTTCATTGTCATAACAGACATACAAAATATTCTCGCCCCTCTCCCACATCCCGCTAATCAATCCGAAACCAATATCAAAAGTAGCGCCGTCGCCGCCTTGAGCAATAATCTTGATCTCGGCATTGTCATTGCGAGCCGAAGGCGAAGCAATCCCAAGGTGCGAAGAACTAACCTTGTCATTGCTTCGGTCGCTACGCTCCCTCGCAATGACATTATTTTTCGTCCCGTCAAAGTCTCCCCGCAGGGACACTGATGCATTAACGCTCGCCAGTCCATGCTTTTTTAATGCCGCCAAAATCCCAGACGCCACCGCCGCCGAATTTTCAAACAAAGAATGTATCCACGGCATTTTCCAAGAAGATTGCGGATACGGCGTTGAAAATACTTCTAGACACCCTGTCGCCGTCGCCATAATTACATTTTTTCCAGCCGCGTCCGCCACATGCCGCGCCGCGATCGCCAACCCGCAACCGGCGCAAGCACTATGGCCAGGGTTTAATTGATGTGGAAAATTGGTATGATATTGCATATTTTTAAAATTCGAAATCAGAAATTCGAAATTCGAAAAAAATAAAAATTCAAATATCCAATAGTGTTTTATTTTTTTATTTCTATCCCTTTTTCTTTTTTATTTTTTATAATTGCTGAAAATATTAAATTTAATTCCTTTGCTTCTTGCCATAATTTTCTTGCTTCATTTCTAAATTCAGGGATAGCTGCTGCCAACATTCTCAGCCAATGTTTTGTTTCATGAGATTCCTTCCTTGATATACTGATCTTATGAATAAAATCTTTATCAGATTCAGAATCATTGGCTTCAAGATAATTCGCTCCAATGCTTGTTCCACTTTTGACCACTTGATTAATAAGAGAAATATTTATTGAATCTTTAGGAAGTTTTTTCGCAAATTGAATAATTTCTTCTCCAAATTTAGCAGTTCTTTCCTCTAAATCATAATTTAATTGTTTCTTTTGATCATTATACATTGAAAATTATTTCGAATTTCTGATTTCGAATTTCGAATTTATTATTTTATAAAAACATTACTTTTTCATCTTTCCGACAAACATCCTTAATCACAAACTTCACATTATCAACAGTTATATCTCTCCCCCCCAATCCGTTGATATAACTTTTCACTTTAATTCCAGTTCCGTAAAGCGCCTGCTTTATTTCGCCAGCAAGTATTCCCTCGTTCCCTAAAGAAATCGCTTTTTCCAAAACAGCGACATAGTTAGCATTCTTTAAAACCTTTGCCACTTCTTCAGATGGGAATGGTCTGAATGTTTTAATTTTCAAAATCCCGACAGTTCCCCTCTTAAGAGGGGTATGAGGCATGTTTCCCAGTGAACACATTTTTTGTACAGTGTGCTTAATAGTCCCGACGACACTCCCCATCGCCACAATAACCACCTCCGCATTTTTATCACCCGCATACTCAATTAAACCATTATCATATCCCGCCGCAGTCCTTATCGGAGACTGCGGCGAAGTGGAATATTTGATATTTGATATTTGATATTTAGATTTTTTTTGAAATTTAAAATTTAAAATTTGAAATTCTTTATATATCTTATTTATAACTTCTCCACTCTCAACCAAATCACTTTGCAACTCCTCCCTAATCCCCTGATAATCCGCCGGACTCGCAAACGCTCCCAAAGTGCATGGATTATTCACATCTAAAAATTGCCCCTTCAACGGTTTATACGCGCCAAGAAATCTTTTCACAAAATTTGCAGATGGTATTTCCGCTGGTTCATAAGTATGCGTTAAAATAAATCCATCCATATTTACCATCACCGGCAATTTCGCAGTCTCCGCAATTTTAAAAGCCATAATATGCATATCAACAATTTCTTGAACATTTTCTCCAAATAACATAATCCATCCAGCATCGCGAACAGCCATCGCGTCTTGGTGGTCGTTCCAGATATTGATCGGGGCTGACACCGCGCGATTCGCGCAAGTTAAAACAACGGGCAATCTCATTCCTGCGATATTATAAATAACTTCCGCCATCAATAATAATCCTTGCGATGATGTCGCGGTATAAACGCGAGTTCCTGCCGCGGATGCGCCAAGCACAATGGATGCAGCGGCAAACTCGCTTTCCGCGCGCACATATTCAAAATCTGCTTTTCCATCAGCTTTAAACTGCGCTAAATCTTCCACGATATGCGTTTGCGGCGTAATCGGATAAGCAGGGACCACATCGGGCTTGCATAAATTTACTGCTTCCGCAACTGCTCTTGAACCTTCTAAAATTTTTTCACTCATATTTTATTACTTTTTAACTTTATAACTTTACAAACTTTATAACTATCTAATTCTATTATTCGGATGGGCGCCATTCGTAGTGGCGCGTCTAAAACTATTTTACCATAAAATAAAAAATACTCCAAACGCCAGTCTCCAACCCCGCCTTCTCTTGACACTTTTTCTTATTTACTATATATTAAAATCAAAGATTTTCCCTAGCTCTGGGAAAACATTTTTTATTAAAAACTATAATACAAATAACGAATGAAATGCAAATCTACCTGCCTGCGCAGGCGGGCAAATCGCGAATATCAAATTCCTTAATTTGCATATTCATATATTAGCATAAAAATTCGCGGATTAGTATTATTACTATATGACAACTAAAACTAATATCAAAAAAGAAAAAACAATTCTTGCTTTAAGAGTGGGGGCCACGGTTAAAGTTTATGAAAAAATACAAGAAAAAGCTAAAGGCAAGAAAGGCGAGAAAGGCGAATTAAAAGAAAGAATACAAATTTTTGAAGGAATTGTATTGGCAATAAATCATAAAAAAGAAAACACAGCCACGATAACAGTAAGAAAAGTTTCTAGTGGAATAGGCGTTGAAAAAATATTTCCCATAAATTCGCCTGTAATAGAAAAAATTGAAATAATAAAACAAGCAAAAGTGCATCAAGCAAAATTGTATTATTTAAGGGATTATAAAAAGAAGTTGAAAGAAGTAAAATAAGCAAGAAAGAAAATTATTTCAAAATCCAAATCGTTCCAAATTATCCAAATCAAATCTAAAACCAAAATGTGCGAAAATATCATTTTCAGCAGATGGCGGCTTCAAAATTTTGCGCAAAAGCTACAGACGAAATTGGAATTTGATTTTGGTATTGAATTGGAATAATTTGAGCTTTGGAATAATTAAGAGCCTTACCATCATCCAGCGGAACTCAGCAGGTACCCCTGTGCCAATTTAATATGAATGTTCAAAAATCATAATTGCGGATATGGTGGAACTGGCAGACACGCAAGCTTGAGGGGCTTGTGGGGGCAACCCTGTGGGAGTTCGAATCTCCCTATCCGCACTTCTATAATCCGAATCCACGAATACTATCCGAATGCCACGAAAACGAATTATCCGAATTATTCGGATTTACCATTCGGATTTTTCGTATCATTCGGACACTAATTCGTATTATTCGGATTATAGAATTCGGGCGCTTAGCTCAGTTGGTTAGAGCGATTCGTTTACACCGAATAGGCCGAGGGTTCGAGCCCTTCAGCGCCCACAGAACATAATCCGAATCGGCTTTGTTGCACGAATAAACGGCTTAAATAAGCATAAAATTAAAGATAGATATGATGAAAATCATCAAATTCCACGAATGAACGACTGATTTTCGGCTTAAACAAAGGATTTATTTATGCAACAAAGCCATCCGAATCTACAAATACTATCCGAATGCCACGAAAACAAATTTATCCGAATTATTCGGATTTATTATTCGGATTTTTCGTATCATTCGGATACTAATTCGGATTATTCGGATTATATTTATGGTTTTTATCTTAGGGATTATACTAATAATTATAGGTTGTATTTTAGTGATAAAATCTGAATGGTTTTATCAAAATTTTGGTTCCATACAATGGGCGGAAACACATCTAGGAAGTTCGGGAGGAAGCAGACTTATGTATAAACTTATCGGATTAGGATTTATTTTCTTAGGACTTTTAGGAATCACTGGAATGCTTCAAGGATTTATTGTCTGGCTTGTTTCCCCTTTAACAAAATTTAATAAAACATAAATTATTTTTTTATCTTGTTTTATTGCTTTCTTGTTTTATTGTTTTATTGAAGACGGGCCGTTAGCTCAGTTGGCTAGAGCGCCTGCTTTGCAAGCAGGAGGTCGAGGGTTCAAGTCCCTCACGGTCCACCCTTTTCAAAAAAACAAAAAACATACGCCACGATTACGGGGCTAAACAAAAAAACAAATTCCTAATAAGAGGGGGTTAGGGGGTGTGTTTGTTTTATTGCTTTTTTGTTTTATTGTTTTCTTGAGAAAGCCGGGGTAGCTCAGTGGTAGAGCAAAGGACTGAAAATCCTTGTGTCGTGAGTCCGATTCTCACCCCCGGCACCACAATCAAAAAAACAAAAAAACATACGCCCCGATTATGGGGCTAAACAAAAAAATAAATTCATAGTTGGGGTGTATTTGTTTTCTTGCTTTTTTGCTTTTTTGAAGTTTGCCGGCGTGGTGAAATTGGTAGACACGAGGGACTTAAAATCCCTTGAGCATAAAAACTCGTGTCGGTTCGAGTCCGACCGCCGGTACCACAACCATGAAATACAAAAAACCTCGCTTACCGCGAGGTTTTTTGTATTTTAAATTTTTTACTTTTGACTTTATAAACTTTATGAACTTTACAAACTTTCTGCCTCTTCCAATATTTCAATTCTCACGCTTCGCGCGCCATAATTCACAGCCTCTTGGCGGCTTTCCATCCAAATATCAACTCTGTTTTGAAATCTTTGATTCATTCTATCTTCTACAATAAATATTTTATCCCCGAAAATATCAGGCATTCTTATTTTGGTGTTAAATTTTAAAAAATTAGCCGCCACCATGCCATCATGAACTCTTTTTCCAGAAGCCGCTATAAACGGCGTATCATCGCATTGATCAACTGTGCTTGAATAAGCCGTAGTTGTCACCGTCCTTGTTTCTAATACTTTATAACCCACGCCTTTAGCGCGTTCCGCGGCAATTCGCTGTAATTCTATTTCTTCAGGCACATATTTATCATTAAAAGTATAAACATCAGACTCTAAGGCAATTTCAGGAATTTGGTATTTTACTCCCGCTTTCTGATCTGCAAGACACAACTCTTGCGCAAAAATCTTGTGCGGCATCAATAATTCACAAATTAACACAAGTAGCAAACCTAAATTTAAGAGCTTTAATTCTCTTGCTTTCTTAACTAAATTTACAGCAAGATTTCCCAAAAAACAAAAACCCATACTAGCACTAGGCAGAGGGTCAATATCAACATAAAAAACATCTTTTGTTGTTTTCAAACTTATTTTAGACATATTTTTGTTTTTGTTTTAGTTTAAACGCGGATTTTATGTGTTTCACATTTCTCCACATCAACTAGCTATAGTATAGCATATTTTTTTAAAAAAAGCAAGACTTAGTCTTCTCTAATGCAAGATGATACTATCCGAGGAAACGGGTTCTAACGCAAAATGAGCCCCTAAGAGCCCGCCTTGCCATTCCTGCCTGCGCAGGCAGGAATGGCATTTGCTTTCATAATAGATTTATAAGAATCGTTATGAAGCGCTTGCCATTAAGCGCTATACAACAAATTAAAGATTTTTTAAAGTCCGCTAAAGATGAAGGAGTAAAATTGGAAATTGAGTTGGGAAAAGACAAGTATGAATTTATTAAAACTACCGATTAGAGAATACTGAAAAGACAAATTCTTATGTAAATTCTTCATATATTAAGGAGTCTCAAAAATCATTAAAGCTATTACTTTCTGCCTTATTTCCAGCTACATAATACATAATACTAACCCCCAAAAACCACAGGCAAAACAATTTCTCCGCCGCCCCGTAAAACAGTGAAATTCACCGAAGCGCCTTTATCATAATCTTGAATTAAATCTGACAAATTATTATCCTTTACCTCATCCTTTTCTATTTTTAAAATTATGTCCCCCGCCTTAATCCCAGCGTCTGCGGCTGGACTCTTGAGCGCAACCTTCTGAACTAAAGCCCCTTTCTTATCATAAGGACTTTTGCCTGCCTGCTTGTCCGCGAAAGCGAGTGCAGGCAGACCTAAAATCTTGCTAAAATCAATATATTCTATGCCTAAAGATGGTCTTAATATCTCTTTGTTTTTTAACATGCTCTTGAACGCCGTCTTAATCGTATTGCTCGTAACCGCCTTATGATCTTTTGCCATAATTCCAGCCAATTCCCCTTTTAAATCTATTACCGGCGCGGAAACATAATTTTTCCCTAAATTTTCTCCAATAAGCATCCAATTATTCAAAACATCTGATGATTTTATGTAATCTTCTTTTTTCTCAAAAATCCCATATTGCGTATCATTTATATTTTCTATGCTCACTTGATTTTCTTTTCCGACTAATAAAACCGTCTGCGCGTCTTTCATGTCTTCTTGCTGCGCCAAAGAAATAACAGGAAGTCCGCGGGCGTCTATTTTTAAAAACGAAAGATTGCTAAATTTATCTTTTATTACTTCTATAACATCATAGCTTTCCTTGCTATTGCCGCTAAAAATTATTACATAGCCATTCTTTTTGGCGTCATTATACAAAAAAGAATCTATTCCATACGATAAAATCCACCCATCATAAGTTAAAACAACTCCGTTGCCGACAAAATTTTCTGGCAGAAGAGAATTTTTGAAAACCGCAATGTCCTTATTGTCTTTATTATCCTTGCCAGCCTTATCAATGATTTTGTCATCCTTTTTATAAATATCAGCAACATTGTATTTTACGCTATTTAACACCTCAGTATAATTATCATCTTGCGCCACAGTTATTTTTTTAGAAGCATTGAAAATATTATTTCCTGTTAGCCAGCCCGACATCTCCGACGCATTAAAATAATTTAATAATGAGAGCCGTACAAAATATAAATTTACTATAAAAGCTCCAACCATACCGCCGAGAATAGAAACAACAGCATAAAATAAAATAGCTTTGTTGAATTTATTATCTTTTGTATTAAACATAATCCTTGACTTTATAAACTAGTAGGGGCGTATTGCAATACGCCCCTACGCTTCTTTATAAACTTTATAACTTTATTTTTAACTAATTTATATCCATTTAGTAGTAATCAGCAACAATAAAAACATTAACAGGCTAACCGTCATGTATTTTATTATAATCCTCTTCTCTAATTTATTCAATAACTTGTATCTTGCTAAACCCGTGATTGTATAATAGCATAACACAAATACAGCGCCGTTAACATAAAAAGCGCTTGGCAAGAAAAAAATCATGAAATAAATTTGAGTTAATATGATGCTTATGATTATAATATAATTTTCCCCTGACTCAAAGCTTATTTTATTGATCCAAAATGTCTGTAAAAGAAGAATTATTATTAAAATAAGCATTATAAGTATAAATCCTAAAAACCAGTAACTGCTTATTTCTATGCCTAAATTAATCTTTAATCCGTAAAAGCTGGAAGATATTAAAAACATTGAAACTAGATTTATATATCCTGAAATATTTTCTAAAGAATAAATATGATACTCTGTTGATATGTGAAAATATGAAAATAAATTTTCTATATATAAAAATAAAATTATCCCGACGAAAACAGCGAATCCAAACTTCAGTAAATTATTATTTAAAAAAATGCAAGCCATCAATGAAGAAAATACTAAAATTAAAGGAGAAATCAAAAACAAAAAAATATTATATTTAGTTTCTTTTTTCTTTAAAATATAAAAAACGGTAAAAACAAGCAACGAAAAAATAAGCGCGGAAATAATAAAAAAGTATTGCGGCATTAAAAAAATAGCCCCCAAACCGAGAGAAACGCCAATTGCGCATACAAAAACTAAAATTCTTGAAAATAAAATCATAGCGAAAAAATTATGAATTATGAATTATGAATCATGAATAAAAAAACAAATTCCTATGGAACGCAATTTTGAAGTATACTATCCATAAACAGTTTAAAAAATAGAAATTGAAACATTAAAAATTATTTAGAAATTAGAAATTAGAAATTTTTTTCCATATTCCCCCCATCCATCTCCGTCCATTCTCCATTATCAAATTTATACGCTTTAAACTTAGCGCTAAATTCGCTGTCAGAATAAATATATTCAACCTTTTGCGCAACGCCGGATCTTGCGGAATAAGATGATTTCTTATCAAGCACAACAGGCTTTACCGTCCGTTCTAATTTTATCTTTCCCAATGGACCATTAAAAATTATGTATTCAACATACGCGTTAGGAATATCTTCAATCATATCTTTCCCTTCATCTTCAATAGAATAATTATCTAAAATCATCCCTCTTATATTGTTCCATTTTTCATCAGTCATAAATTGCAAAAATTTTTAATTTTGTAATTTTTAAATAATTTTTTAATGTCTGAATTTTTAATATCACAAATATTTCATATTTTAAAAAATTCTTCAATTTAAAAAATTATCCTGTTTTTAAAATTAAAAATTCAAGCATTATTTAAAAATTCAAAATTATAAAATTTTTTTCTGTACTATTAAAATTCCGACTCTATAATTTATATTTTTAATATTTGTTCAAATTTACTAACATCTTTAAACGGACCAATAATCGCCATATTAAGCTTATTATTCATAAATATATCATTAGCAACTCTTTGAATGTCAGCTAATCTTACTCTCTCAATCTTAGCAAAGATATCATTTAAACTCAATACTTCTTTCCTTAAAAGCTCTTGAGAAGCTGTAAAATTAGCCCATTCATCAGAAGATTCAAGATTAAGCGACATCTTTCCTTTTAAATAATCCTTCGCTTTTTTAAATTCCTCCGTAGAAACGGCTTCAATCTTAATTTTACGATATTCAGCTAAAATCACTTCAACAGCCGATAAAACCTTATTATTATCTAACCCCGCGCCAGTAACTAAATAACCCGAGTCCGAATCGCTTTCCGCGCGAGTATAAACATAATATGCCAACCCCCTATTTTCCCTGATTTCAAGAAACAGCCGAGATGACATCCCGCCGCCTAAAATTATAGATAATAATTTAATCGCGAACCTGTCTTTATGAAACATATCATATCCGCGTACGCCTAAACGAAGATGAGTTTGATCTGTTTTCTTGTACTTCAGATGTATTTCAGGTTGAACTTGTAAAATTTTCACTTTTTCTTTTCGGTTTTCTCCAGAAAAATTTTCATCATAACAAAAATAATCTGAAATCGCCCTGACTAAATTTTTATAATTACCAGCTTTTCCTTTCCTGTCTGCGCCAGCTCGCGCCAGCAGAGCGCAAGCGTGTTTCTCTTTTATCATAATTTTTTCCACCGCTTCCAAATTTCCTGAAACGCACACCACAATATTTCCAGCTGTATAATATTTTTTATAAAAATTTAAAATGTCATTTCTGCCAATTTTTCCAACGGTTGTCTTTGCGCCTGCGATATCCCAGCCTGCCGGCTGGTCGCCATACAGTAATTTATGCCATAAAGTATCAACATATTCCATAGGCATATCTTGATACATATTTATTTCTTCTATTATCACATTTCTTTCATTATCAATATCTTCAGAATTAAATTTAGAATTCAATAACATATCAGATAAAACATCTAAAGCGATTTTTGAATGGACGAAATTGACTTTAGCGTAAAAACCCGTATATTCCTGCGAAGTGAAGGCATTATATTCTCCGCCGATACTGTCAAATTCTTTTCCAATATCTATTTTTGACGGCCGCTTTTTAGTGCCTTTAAAAAAAAGATGCTCTAAAAAATGGGAAATCCCATTTATTCTTTTTGTTTCATACTTGCTACCGACTTTTACTAATACAAGAATGGTAACCGTGCTTGTATTTTTAAGCGGAACTAAAAGCAGACGTAATTTGTTTGGAAATATTTTTTTTATATGCATCATATATTTTGGGACTATTGCCAAATGTCCTTACGCGTCATTCTGAACCCCGCTTGCGGGGTGAAGAATCCCACTGCTTACAGCACTACCATTATCAATTCACTCGCGCCACAGGATTCTTCGCTACGCTCAGAATGACGAATTTCTCAGCATAAAATTAAAAATCACTTTTGTATCGTCTCTTCCGAAAAAATTACAAACTCAAACACATTGCTTAAAGGCGCGTCCTTTAATACATAAGTTTTTATTCTCTGTTTCGCTGTATTAAATTTTCCTAAGGAATCTATAGTTAAAAAAGAAGGTATTCCAATCTGCTGTGTGCAAACCGCGTCGCTAAAAGTTTTAATTTCAACATTAGCATCATCATAACTTGCCTGCACTCTTATTGAATAACACGTATTATTTAATAAACTGATTTGATTGTACGCAGTCCATGGTCCTGGAGTAAGCGGCGAGGTATAATATTCCTGTTCTCCTTTTTCTGGTAAAACAGTAATACTGCCTGCGATTTCCCAAGGATAATATGTGACCTCTAAATCAGGTCCTGACTCGCCAGCAGTTAAATCATTCCAATTATATCGCACGCATTTTACTAAGCCGCAATCAGCCTCTGAATCGTATAAATTTATCAAAACCGGCCTGTTTTGCCGCAAAAGCGCGTTATAAGGAGTCGTGCTGGCGATCTCCCGCTCCCACTGCGCAGTATTATCAAAAACTCCAGTATTTTCAAACGCATTCAAATATTGAGCGGTTCTATTCCCTTTTCTAAAATAATAAAGCGCGTTTTCCGTCGCGCTGTCAGCCGCATAATACGCGATTATTGAAAAATCTAAATTCTTAGACTGTTTAAGCTGGTTTAAAACTATGATTCCTACAGAAATTCCGCTAATTAAAAGACCTGATAATATTAAAAGCGACATTATCAGTATTGACCCTTCCTTATTTTTTATAGCTTTAAACATACTTGTATTATACCAGTAAGAGTTTCTTTTGACAAATTATAAAAAAAACTATTTAAAACTTTCTTAAAAAATGGTATACTAAAATAAACTAAATTCTTAAAGGTCGGATCTCATAAAAAAATATTTAAAAAATGTTCGTAAAAAAATCATTTCACTAATGATATTTTATAATGAACATAAAAAAAATAATTTATGCAACAAAAAATTTATAAAGCATTTTTTTCTTTTTTCACAATTCTATTTTTACTCGGCTGGCTTGCTCCCGCGCAAGCGTTTTATCTTGAAGTGCCGAAAAGAGTGAACGAAAGTTTTAATAATTTAAAAATGTCGCCAAGAGTGCTGGGAGAAACCGTTTCTGCAAATTCCAATGACAGCGCGTCTGCCCAGCCGCCGCAAACAACATTTCAATCTCCAATACAGCAAGAAACAAAAACTTGCAATGTTAACGGTGTAGAAATGCAAGGTCCTTGCGAAAATTATAATTCCGATTCAGGCGGTCAGTCTTCCCAGCCGCAACCTCAAAATAATGATCGAAATGACGAACAAAGGCAAAAACAAGATGAAGAAAGACAAAAAAAAGATGATGAAAGGCAAAAAAAAGATCAAGAAAGATGGATAAATGATATGCGCCGAGGCAGTAAAGATATGGAAAGAAATATCACAAGATTATCTAATATGTTTAAAAAGGCGGAAAAAGACGGCACCGTTATACCACAGGATATAAAAGATCAATTAACAAAAGCGAATGAAATTATAAAATCAATCAATGCGGCGCAAACTGCGGAAGAAATGCAAAATATTGCTATGCAAGATCTTAATGATATAATGCGGAATTTAGAAGAAGCGCGAATGGTTTTAATTGATCAAGCGCAACAGCTCAAGGATATGAAACGAGGGCTTAAGGATATGACAAAAGAATTAGCAAGATTTGAAAAGCAGGTGGAAAAATTAAAAAAACAAAAGATGGCAATTCCAGAAGAACTATCTGAAACATTGGGTAAAATAAAATCCACTGTTGCCGCTATTCAAAACGCTAAGACTTGGGAAGAAGCCCAAGCCGCAGGAATAGAAGATATGCGCGATTTATGGGACGCGTTAAATGAAAATCGCAGAACATTAGAAATGCTTTCCCGCTGGCCGCAAACTTTAAAAGAAATAGATAAACAATTAAAACAAATTGATAAAGAGTTGGCGCGAGCGAAAAAAACAACGGAGAAGGCAAAGAAAAATGGGATGGATTTTTCGGATGTATATGCTGAATTTGAAGACGCGGTCAATAAATTAAAGTCCGCAAAAGGAGTTGCTCTTAAAAAAATGGCAGACGGCGAAGGCGAAGAAGCTTTTGAAATAATACAAAATGATTTTTTTGATCAAATGGACGATACGTGGGAGCATCAGCGGATTATTTCCACTTTAAATAATTTAGGAAGGTTTAAATCAGAATTTAAAAAGGGGTTGAACGAATTAAATGCGCTGATGAAAAAATTAAAAAGAAAAAAAATTGACATTGCTGAAATAGAAAAACTTATCGTCTATGCCGCTGCGAGAGGAAAAGAAATAGAAACTTTGTTGAAAGCAAAACCGATAGACGCGGATAAAATTATAGACCTGCTTTATGAATTAGAAGATTTGAGACAGGAATTTTATGACAAAACAGATGAGCTAACCGGCGGAGGAGAAACAATGCCATGGGAAAAAGGGACCGCGTTATTCACGACGCCAGCATTGCCGGATAGCGTAAGTAAACTTATCCCGCAAAAGACACAGCCCGTAGAAAATATGGAACCCCAGAAACAAGAAAATATAAATACGGCTGAACCGCAAAAAATAGAAGGCAACGAGCCCGGCTAACGATGCGCAAATTATAAAAAAAATCCGACGAATTTATCCGTCGGATTTTTTGTTTAAAAAGTTAATAGATTATTCCTTGACCAGCTAAATCCAAAGTATCAAAAATATAGTCGGAATCAAGTTTCGACACATTAAAATATTCCAAAACCGCGTCATTCATCATTTCCAGAAGTTCCTCTGTATTGCTGGCATTAGTAACTAAGCCAGGTAAAGTTTTAGAAGTAGCGACTAAACCTTGATTGTTTAATTTAATTTCCCAGTCAATTTTCTCTGGAATATTATACAATTTTTTTATGCAATTCGGGTCTTTTTGCGGGAAAAATATTCTAAATAAATTCATATATTTTTTACTTAAATTATACTTTATTATAATTATATCTGATTTTTTTATTACTGGCAAGTAGTGATATTTTTTATAGCTTTAAACATATTATAAAACTACTCCTTTTTATTTAAAACTCTAACCGCTGTCCCTGATTTTTCGTTGTAATATTTTAAAGCGCCTCCCAGATCTTTAAATTGTTCCATATTTTCTTGTTCAATTTTTTCATAATCTTCCTCACTAACAGCTTGCCACTCGCCTTCCGCTCCATTTTTATTGCGAATTTGCCGACTCTTTAGCAACTCGCTTTTTTTAGGATTAAGATATATAACAATATCAGCATCAGATATAAGATTTTGCCGCAATAAATCAGCATGATTGATTATAAATGGAGGCTTCTCTTTTTGCAGAATATATTCCATAAGTTCTGATAAGTCGCAAGCTTCCCGCTTTTGTTTTTGACGAAAAATCTGAAACCACCGATCCATGTCAATATTTTTAAAACCTAACTCTCGAGACACCTCTCTTGCAAATGTTGTTTTCCCTGAACCAACATTACCAATTACGAAAATTTTCTCTGCGCCAATTCCCCTGATAATAGAAACTGTTGATTTTACATCTGCTTCAATATACATATCACGTCCTTCTTGTTTATAAGAATCCTCTTTCCCTTTTTGAGTAATTTCTAATATTGGCATAAGAACATCCATTACTTTAGTTACAAAATCATCCTCGTCTTTATAAGTAATTAGTCCTAATTGGTCAACAGCCTTATTTGCTAAATCTTCACCTGCGACGCTTTTAAACTCATTCGTTTGCAGTTCAGCAATAATAACATCTATTGGCGAAGCCGAACTACGAAAAAGATCGCGTAGATCTAATTCTTTTTGCATTAAAATTCTTTTATCCACCTGCGGTATTTCTAATCTTTCAGGGTTATTTTGTAATTGACTTTCAAAACTCATATTTTTTTTCTCCGTCCCGTCAAAGTTTCTCTGACACTTTAACGCGACTAAATATTTCAAATCATATATTTTTCTAAAATCTGCAATCTAAAATCATAAATCTACAATTCCCGCGCTTCCCTTCCTCAAAATCTTCACTTTTCCATCTTTCACTTTTACAATCGTTGACGGCATAACGCGGGGTAAAATTCCTCCGTCTAAAATTATATTTATATCGTTAAAATCCACTCCTGTTTTTTTTATTCCACCAATGCTATAACAGGAATCGACACCAGCCAAATTTGCCGAAGTAGAAACAATGAGCTTTCCCAATTTTAGCGATAAAGCGCATGCCCATAAAGAATCCGGCACGCGTACAGCCGCCGTGCCGTCTTCTGCCATCACAGACTTAGCGATCTTAATATTTTTTTTCACCTTTAAAACTATTGACAATTTCCCTTTTCCTGCAGTTCCACCCTTGAGGGCCCGCCCGAACACTCCAGACGGGCGGGGGGCTAGGGGGGTGTTGAGCCAGAATTTCGTAGCCAGCTCTTTTTCCTTTTCCAAAAAAATAAAATATTTTTCCGCCATACTAAAACTGCCCGCGATAACCGGCATGGATTTTGCTTTCGTTCTTTGCTTTATCTTATAAATTTTCTCCACCGCCATTTCATTCGTAGCATCGCATCCTAAGCCGTAAGCCGTATCCGTAGGATAAATTATAACACCGCCGCTTCTTAAAATATCCACCGCCTTCTCTAACACATTTTCATCTATTTTATTTTTATTTATTTTATAAACCACAATCAAGTCGTAAAATTTATAAAGTTATAAAGTTTGTAACTTACCCGTCAGAGTCCCTTGATTACAAGGAGACTCTGACGAGACGAACCTACAAATTAGTATCCGAATGCTCCAAAAATCCGAACCGAATAATTCGGATGAATTCGTTTTCGTGGCATTTGGATAACATTCGCGGATTCGGATTATATTATTTGTAGATATATTTGCCATACGGCAAGAGCAGGCAACGCCACCCATATTAAAAATAAAACAAAACACAATATTGCCCAAATTAAAAGAAAAATAGATCTAAAAATAATTTGTATAACTCGCATAAAAAAACTGATGATCCGCCCCTGCCAATCATACTGCCCGTACATCGGAGTAAAAATATTTTTAATCCAAATAGATAAAGCTAAATATTTTTCAACCTCTTTTATTTGATTTAAACAAAAAATGAAAGATTTCTTTAATCCTTTCGTGTACCACTAAACAGGAAAATATAATACATTTCCAATGAGATCAAAAAATATATATTTTGCAGATTCCTCTAATAAACTAGACACATTCTACTGCTCTAATCTTTTCATTCTAATCCTTAGATAATTTAAAAATTAAAAATTATTTAAAAATTAAAAATTAAAAATTAACTTCCGTAATATTATACCACATAACTTGCAACAAAAAAAGATGCTACATTAACGCATCCTTTTATTTACCGATTATTTTCCTAGTTCTGCCTGACAGCCTAAAATCTATAAGAATAATCTAATAGACATTAATTTAAAACTACTTTTGTCAAGAGTTAGGAGGGGTATCTCAAGACTTTCGTTACTGACAAGGCAGAACTAGAAAAACAATTACTATTTCAATTTTAATAAATTAGTATAGCGTATTTTTAAAAAAAGTCAAGGATTTTTCCCGAAACAAAAAAATACCCCTCTACTAGCGTATTTTAAGTAATTTTATAGTATATCCAAACGGCTATTTTCAAAAATAAATTACTGAAAATTAAAAAATAACCCCGCCGCCTAAAACTTCTTCTCCCTTATAAAAAACAATCGACTGCCCTGAAGTTACGGCCCTCTGCGACTCTTTAAATTTCACAATATAACTTCTCCCAATTTCTAATTTCCTGCCTGCGCAGACAGGAAAATTTCTAATTTCCTGTCTGCGCAGGCAGGCTAATTTCTCTTTCATCTCATATTCCCATTCTTCGCCCTCTTTACCATCTGCGTACTTCTCTTCTACTACGCATTCCGCCGCTTCATGCCGATATCTTATCTTTGCCTTCACTTTAATCGGAAATTTTGGCTCTTTTCCGCTAATCCAATTTACTTCTTCTGCTTCCAATTTATTACAATATAACATTTTATCATCTCGATTTTCGCTCACAACCAAAATATTTTTTTCAACATCTTTTCGCGCTACATAATATGGCCCGGTTCCGCCGATGCCAACAGCCCGCCTCTGCCCGATTGTATATAAAGGCAATCCATTATGTTTACCTATTTTTTCTCCTTCCAGCGTAACAATATCTCCTTTGCGCATCTTTAGATATTTCTTCAAAAATTCATTATGATCAACTTTCCCAGTTCCACCCTTGAGGGTGGTCAGGGGGGTGTTTCCCGCGCCTGCCTGCGCAGGCAGGTATAATCCGCGTTCTGCCAGAAAGCATATATCCTGACTTTCCTTTTCAGACACTGGCGACTTCCATTTCTTAGCCATCGCTTTAACCTGTTTTTTAGTATATTTCCCTAAAGGAAATTCAACATGCGCTAAAATTTCCTGCGTCAAATTATATAAAAAATAACTCTGATCCTTCTCTTTGTCTTTCCCTCTATATAAATAATATCTTCCAATTTTTTGTTTTTTTGTTTTTTTGCTTTTTTGCTTTTTTGAGATGTAGTGCCCTGTCGCTAATTTATCAAAACCCATTTCGCGCGCTTTATCATATAATATTCCGAATTTTATATCGCGATTGCATCTCACGCACGGATTAGGAGTCCAGCCATTTTTATATTCTTCTAAAAAATAATCTATTATTTTATTTTTAAATTCAGTTCTAACATCTATTGCGTAAAATGGCATTTTAAAAAATTCTGCAACAATCCGCGCTTGATTTTCGCCAGTATCTTCCGCAAATAATTTTAAATACAGCGCAGTCAAATCATAACCTTGCTTTTGCAAAAGCATGCCGGCAACTGCGGAATCAATCCCGCCAGAAAGAGCGAGCGCAACTTTTCGTTTTCTATTCCGCATATAATATATGGACATCACACTCTGAAAACGCACTTAGAAACTAGCAAAAATTGATGAATAACGAAGTTTTGCAGTTTAGAAAAACCGCAGATGTATCAGTAGATACATTGAGGATTTTCCTAAACGAAAAACAAGTTATTCGCAATTTTGGCAGTTTATGGAGTGCGGTTTTGGAGCGTGATGTCCATAGACTATTTAAAAACATTCACTCCCTCTAAACCATTCTCAATTAAACTAAACTGAATTCGCGCCGATTTTTCCCACACTCCATGTAAATTACAACTTGCAATTATCTTAAAATTTATATTTTTCAACATACTTATATTAAAAATACATTTAGGCTCTACATCAGGACCTAACTCAACTTTATCTAATAAAATATTATCATTATATAATTCTATCCATTCAATAAAATGTTCCTCGCTCATAGGATGCATAATTTCTCCGACTCTTACAATTAACTCAAAAATATCGCCTTTAATAGGCGGATATGGTATCTCAATAAACGGAATATGCATTTTTTCCGTGTCAGATAAATCGTTTGGATTTTTTGCTCTTTGAACCTCCATACAGTTTTAAACGCGCCGCTACAAACGGCTCCCATCCGAATAATAAATAACTGTTTTAAACGCGCCGCTACAAACCTGCCTGCGCAGTCAAGCGACGACCATCCGAATCAATCTATCTTTTTCAGATGAATTAGTTTTCATAGTATTCGCATACTAATTCGTATTATTCGAATTATACTCTTATGGACATCGCATTATGAAAACGCGCTTAGAAACTAGAAAAAATTTATGAATAGCGAAGTTTTGCAGTTCAGGAAAACCGCAGATGTATCAGTAGATACATAGAGGATTTTCCTGAACGAAAAACAAGCTATTCGCAATTTTTACAGTTTATGGAGCGCGGAGTCATAATGTGATGTCCATATGCTTTTATATTATCACACTTTCTCCTATAAAAAAAGAGGCGTTTAACCGCCCCTTTCCCTTATACTACTTTGCTAAACTAAATAAGATTATATAATCTCGAAATTGAGCGTCAATAATTTATTCAACTCATTCTTAAGGGTGTGCCGCCAAAAGCCAATGTGAAATTTTTAATTTCGCCGTGGCTTTTTGCGGGACACCCTTAACGCCATCTAAACA
>JAZDEU010000004.1:0-12040 GCA_043808545.1 bacterium
ATGTTATCTGCTCTAAAACGAAGGGGCTTAACTCAAGAAGAGATAGCCAGATAACTTAAAAAGAGCCAGCCCTCAATATCCAGAGAGTTAAAACGTAATTGTAAATCAAGTAAAAAATATCATGCTGGGGATGCAAAAAAAATAACGCAAGAACGAAGGAGAAAAGCTAACCAACAATTAATATGCTCACTTTCTTTAATTAGTGTCTGTTGAAATAGTCAATTTGCAAAACATTTTTTCGCTTAACGAAGGCGACAGCTCGAGCTGTCGCCTTCAAATCGACAACTATTTCAACACTAACTAAGTACAAAAAAAAGTGACCTATAAATTAAGCCGCCAAAGGCTAAAATTAAGCGTTGCCGCATAAGATACCCAGAAAATATATGGCAATAAAATATACGCGGCTTTTTTATCTATTTTATAAAAATGAATAATGCACAATAAAATGCTTATCCATAAAATTATTATTTCAGCAAACGCGAGTAAAGGATTCTTAAGCCCGAAAAATAAAAATGACCATGCCATATTTAAAATCAGCTGGATTTCAAAAATCATTAAAGCTACCGTTTTTTGTCTTATTTCTTTTCCAATTCTAATCTCTTTTGTCCGGATCAAATACAGAGAAATTCCCATTAAAAAATATAGCAGCGTCCAAACAGGAGCAAATACCCAATTAGGCGGACTAAACAGCGGCTTATTAAGCTCTTTATACCATCCTCCGATAGCAGGAGTTGTAAAAAAAGAACCGATAATTCCAGCGGCTTCGCAAATTAAAACTGCCATAATGAGTTTATAAATTTTTGTATTTTTCATAATAATTTATTTTATCCTCCCGTACGCAATGGGAATATTTTTTAAAACTAAATTTTTTTCTAAATCTATAATTTGATATTTCTCTTTTGTCGCGCAAATTGCATATTTTGCTTTTAACATCTCTGCATTCTCTATAGCTCGCTCCATGGCATTTTGTTCAAACCCTTCTTCTCCCGCGCATTCAATAGCTAAAAAGGGTTCCCCTTTTACAGTATCGTCATAAACAATAATATCAGCTAATCTTTCTGTGGTTTCGTTAATTTCTACATCAAAACTTATTCTGTTAGCGGGATATTGATATTTTTCAATCAAATCAAAATAAAATCTAGCTCTTATCATCTCGCGTGGATTTAGCAAACTATGTTTTTCACCAGAAGAATATTTTATAAATCCTTTATCTAATAAAAAATAACCTTTAATTTGCCCTTTTAAAATAAAATCCTGTTCGGAAGTTAAAATTTTTTCTTTTACCATCTGATAAATTATTTTGTTCATATCAATACTTCTGCGTATTTCTGCGTAAATATCCGCGTATATTCCGCGGGAACAATAGTCCCGCAGATTAATGCGGATAGCAACGCGGAATTTACGCAGAAAAGTACGAGTTTACAGAATTTATTTATAAATCCCTTGGCGATGTCCAATATGGATTACAACCACCAAAAGCAGATTTTTATAAATTTTATAAATAATTCTATATGACCAAACGCGCAAAGAATAAGAATCCTTATATTCTCCTCTTAATTTTTTACCTTTATAATGATTATCTTTAAGCCTTAATAAAATAATTGATATTCTTAATCTGTCGCGATTAGGAATTTTTTTTAATTCTTTTTCCGCCCTTTTTTCTAACCTTACATTGTGTGCCATATAATTTTTTAGCTTTATCAGCCAATATGAAACCTTCTTTAGCTAAAACATCTTCCAGTAAAGCGTATTTTTTGTATGCGCCTGTTTTTATGCCACGATCAGCCTTTTTCAAGTCTTTTTTTAAATTAGGAAAATATTTCTCTGCCTCAAAAGTTTCCTGCCAAGAATCAAACTCTTCATAAGACATAACAACAACCTTAGGCGCGCCTCGATCCGTGAGCATATAATATGCGCCTTCTTTTTGAACATTTTCGGCAATTTCAAAAATTCTTTTTCTCCCCTCTGTAATTGATATAATTTTTTTATCCATATTTTAATTTTTATTTTCGCATTTCTTTATATGTACATTATAACGCACATATAAATAATGTCAAGAGTTCATGTTTCCATTCTCTTTACAACTATAAAAACTATTCTTTGACACGATGATATGATTAATAATTTCAATGCCTAAAATCCGCCCTGCTTCTATTAACCTCTTCGTAATTTTTAAATCATCTTCCGACGGTTCTACGCATCCAGACGGATGGTTGTGCGCTATGATTATTTGCGCCGCTAAATTAAGAATAGCCGGCTCAAAAACTTCGCGCGGATGAACAATATTCGCAGTTAATGTGCCGACTGAAATTATTTCTTTTTTTATTTCTTGATTTCTCGCGTCTAAAAAAAATATAACGAAATGCTCTTTCTTATTATCCCGAATGTCTTTTAATTCCTGCCAAACATCTTTTGCCGTTAAATATATTTTAGCTTTCTTCCCTTTCAAAAGCCTCTTGCCTAATTCAAAACACGCTACTATTTCGCATGCTTTCGCGGGTCCTAAACCTGAAATATTTTTCAGTTCAGAAAAAGAAATTTCTGATAAGCGATTTGATGAAAAAATTTTCAAAATTCTATTTGACAAATCAATAACATTTTCTCCCTTTTTTCCTGATCGTAAAAGAATTGCCAAAAGCTCGCTATTTGAAAGTTTTTCAGGACCGTAATGGATAAGTTTTTCTCTTGGTCTGTCTATTTTTGGCAAATCTTTTATTTTTTGTTTTTTACTCCTTTCCATAAATTATTTTATTAATATCCTGCTAACTTCAACTCCTCCTCTGAAAGATTGCTCAAAAGCATAAAAACTATTCTTTTTATTACCTAAATAATCAAATATTTTTACTTCAGGAACACCGCCGTTGCCTTTTCCAGAAATAATTTTTGCAGCGCCATCATTATTAGCATCCGCAGTAGCAATATTTACACCGCCATGAAAATTATCTTCGTAAGCAAAAAAATGAGAAACTAATTCTCCGTATTTATTAAAAATTTTTATATGAGGGTCTCCTCCTGAGAGAGGGGCTGTTATAATTTCATCTTTACCGTCTCCATTTATATCTCCCGCGGACACATTTACACCGCCAAAAAAATTTTCAGGATACGCTAAAAAATTATTTTTAGCATTTCCATCTTTATCAAATACTCTTATTTGCGATCTTCCACCTTTTCCAGCACCTGCTATTATTTCAGATATTCCATTTCCATCAATATCCGCGGCAGTCACATTAACACCGCCATGAAAAGATTCTGAATACGCAAAAAATTGGCTTAAAATTCTACCTTTATTATTAAAAACTCGTATCTGCGGACCGCCGCCCTTCCCTGTTCCTGCTATAATTTCATCTACCCTGTTTCCATCTAAATCGCCGAGAGTTAAATTTACTCCGCCTTTAAAACTATCTCCGTAAGCAAAAAATTCATATTCCAAATTCCCTGAAAAATCGTATATTCTAACTTTTGAATCTCCGTCTCTTTTTGCAACAACAACTTCTTGCACGCCATCTCCGTCAACATCTCCAGCCGCAATATTTACGCCACCAATGTAATCCCCGCTAAAAGCAAGAAAACTTTTCAGAAAAACCCCATCATTTCTAAATATTCTTATTTGAGAAGAATTATTTTTTTCTCCTGCGGCTAATACATAAACATCAGCAGAGCTGATAATATTACTAGCGCCAACGGCTAAAGCTTTTGCCATATCTATTCTCCCCACTGAACCAAAATATTGTTCATTGATACTATCTTCGTTATTAATAATAACATCTGTTATATTTTTATTTGATAAAGATGGCTTTAATGTCTTTATTAAAGCCGCAAGCCCTGAAACTAACGGGGTTGCAAGAGATGTTCCAGACCAAAGTCCGCTATAATAGGCTTCAAAACCTTTATATTTAGGATTGAAAACCGAAGTGCTGTAAAAATCTACTGCTGGAGCGACAATGTCAACGCATGAACCATAATTTGAAAATTCTGCCTTTTTATCATCTTGATCACTGCCCGCAACTCCAATGATTATATTTTCGCCATTTTTTCCGCTATAACATATTGGATATTGCGGATACTTTGACATATTTTTTCCGCCATTTTTATCATTGCCAGCCGCAGCCACTAAAATAAGTCCATTATCATAAGCAAGTTGTATTATTTTTTCTAAATCAGGAGAATACTCATCTCCGACTAAACTTAAATTTATTATATCCGCGCCATTAGCAACAGCGTAATTTATAGCTTTAATTACTCCGACGCTGTCTCCATATCCATTTCCGTTTAAAACTCTTAATGGCATTATTTTACTATTCCATGAAACTCCCGCAATGCCTGAATTATTATTCCCCAAAGCTGACGCAACGCCCGCGATAATCGTCCCGTGATTTATGGACAAATAACATTCTTCTTTTACTTGTCCGTTATTATCTAAACACACTGGATCAAAAGCAGGATTAGGATCATTGTCATTACTTGCAAAATCCCACCCATGAACATCATCTATATAACCATTGTTATCATTATCTATTCCATCTCCGCCGATTTCATCCATATTAACCCATATATTTCTTTGCAAATCAGGATGGTCAAGATATACTCCAGAATCTAAAAAAGCAATCACAACATCTTTGCTTCCCGTAGTTTTATCCCAAGCGGATTCAGCGCCTATTTTTTCCAAATACCATTGAAAAGCGTATCCTGGATCATTAGGAACAATGGCCATGATTTCACGAGATGGCAAAAAACAAACTAAAAAAAGTATAAAAAAATAAATTAAATATTTTTTAAATCTGGTCATTGTAATTTCTAATTTCTAATTTCCAATTTCTAATAAAATATCAAATTAATAAAAATGAAAAAAATGAAATTTTAATTTCTTTCTAATTTTGTTTCACTGTTTTTTTGAACAAGTTATGTTCGGTTCTTTATTATAAAAAGGATTTATATATCCATATTCCAGCTTCTTGTCTTTATTTTTTTCATAAATTAAAAAAACCTCCTCTAAATCTTTAAACTCATCAAACCGAACGTCTATAATCGGGATATTCAAAGCATAAGAAATCGCGTTGGCAGTACTTATCCCAACGCGCAAGGAGGTAAAATTTCCATTACCATTAACCGCGATAACGCCCTTTAAATTATCTATCTTTTTTTTAAAAGAAACAAAAAAATTATCCAGCGATGCAACCATATTTTCCGCTTGCCTGTTCTTAATTTCATATTCTTTCTTTAATATTTTCCCATTCTCTTTTATCGCTAAAATGATTTTTTTTTCTATGCAGGTATTTATAAATAAAATCATACGAAAACTAGCTTATTTTATTTCTATTTTTTCTTTTTCTAATATATCAAATAAAAATCTATCCTTAATATTCAATCTGTATTTATATTCTTCTTCAGAAAGGACGGAATAGTTCAAATCTTTATTTACATAAGTTCCAAATTTATGGATAAGTTCTTTTAACTTATTTTTATCAACCTCGCCAATAATCAATATATCTATTGAAGAATCTTTGACCCCGATAAAAATTCCCGTTAATATTAAACTTTTTATTTTTCCAAGTTCTTTAAGTTTTTTTATGAGGTTATTTTCTAATAACAATTTCGATTTAAGCATTAAAGTTTCTATCTCTTTGTATAAAACAAAATTATTATTAAGTTTATAATATTTTCTTTTAATGGGCAGATTACATTGCTCGTTAGTAAAAGAATTGGACACGGGTTTATATTCCTTATCCTCCATTAGTATGCCGAACTTTACTAAATTATCTAATTCCCTTCTAATAGAATTTAACTGCATTCCCGTAAGTTTAACTAATTCCCGCACATAAAAACTCTTATTAATATTGCTAAAATAAAAGTTTAATAGCTCCATTCTTGTTTTTGAACCAAAGAATTGTTCTAACATACCATCAATAAAACAATAAAGCATACGCCCCGCTCCGCGGGACTAAACAATAAAACCACATATTATAACAATACATCTAATAAAATCTTGTTTTTTTGTTTTTTGCTTTTTTGATATATTTATAGTATAATATAAATATATAATTAAGTCAAAAAGCGTTTATGTCTATAAAAATAAATAAATTATCCATAAATTTTAATGAAAGAAGCTATAAACAAGAGAAAGGCGGGCTATCTAGGACTATTCTTAGCCGTGATTTTTTTAACCAGGAATCTAAACTTCCTGAATTATTTGCGTTAATTGAAATAAAAAAAATAAACGGCATTGAAATAGTATCTATTTATAAATTATTGGATGCAATAGAATGGAAAATAATATCAAGAGTGCAAAAAATTTATAATTCTATAAACGAAAGAAAATCCTTCCAAACTGACAATCTAAGCGAACATCTTTTAGAACTTATTCTAAAATCTTTAAACGGAGAAATAAAAGACATCTTAGAAGAAAAATTTTTTATCAGTCTATCGGATATAAATATATTTATCGGCGTATTAGAACCATTCGTCTCAAAGCATGACGAGAAATATTATTTTCATTTTGCTGTTTTTAATAATATAAAAAATATTTTAATTTATAAACAAGGCGACAAATACAAGCTAATGGATATTATTGAGGAAAATAAAAAAAACAATGAGGAAAATACTGATAATAAAAAATTATTTGGAAATATTATGAGCGGCGAGCTTGATAATGACAGCTATATTATAGTTGCTAACCAGAAAGTAATAGATTATGTAGCGCCAGATAAGCTTAAACAGCTGGTTATATCTATGGATATAAAAGAAGCTGCAAAGTATTTAAAGAGAATACTGGCTGAAATAGACCCAATTGAAGAAAACCTGAGTTTTTCCGTTATGCTAATATATTTAAAAGACGAGGAAGAATCTAAAGTATTTAAACCTGAAAATTCAATAAAAAATTTAATGTCCACGGAAAAAGATACTGAAAAATTCCTTACTCCTTCTATTTTGCCTGATTTCAAAGCAATTTTTATAAATTTTTCCGCAGCAACGAACAATGCCTTTAAATTTATTGGCAAAAAGATAATCAATTTTAAAAATTCTTTCCTGAAAATAAAAAAATCAGTGGAAAATAAAGAAAAAAAAGAAAAAATTAAATCGCGCATTAAATCTTTATATGCTCTTAAACACAATAAAATTAGTTATGGCATAAAAAAAATATTCTTATTTATATTAAAATACACAAAAAAATTCTTTAAATTTGCGCAAAGAGTTCTTCTTGAATTTTTATTTATCTTTGTATTCGCTCTTAGAAAAATTAAGAAATTATCCATAAAAAAAATAGCCCTAATTATTATTTTTGCAATCGTAATATTCGCCTTTTTTAAAGGAACATCATTATTAAACAAGGAAAAGACGGAAGAAGAAAATAAAATTATATATAATAAATCACTAGATGAGTTAGAGCAAAAATTTGTTTCGCTGGACGCAAATTTAATATATAATAATTATGACAAATCCTCTGAAATTCTTAAAGAGATAAAAGACATAATGAGGAATACTCTCGCGGCGGACATTCCGGAATATAAAGAAAAATATAATGAAGTAGAAAAAAAAGTTACCGATTATAATAAAAAAATAAATAAAATAAATGAAACAGAAAATCCGACCGAAGTTAAGAATACTCTATCAGAAATTAGCAATATAGCCATTACTAAAAATAAACTTGCCTTAATTTCCAGTTCTCTGAATAAAATAGAAATGATAGATATAAAGAATAATACTTCAGATGAATGGGATATGACCGAAAAAAACATATTATCTAATCTTAAATATTTTTCATCTAACGGCGACGATAAAATTTCAGCCTACCGAGAAGAAAAAAATAAACCTTATGAGTTAGATTTAAAAAATAAAAAAATAATTCCGCTGACTAAATCTTTTTTCAACGGAACTATTACTGATATAAAAAGCTATGCCGGCAGTATATACGCGATAGACACAAAAAATAATCAAATATATTCTTATAAATATGAAAACGGACAAAAATGGATAAAAGATGCTAATATTAGCCTTGAAAACGCGATCAATTTAGTTATAGACGGAAATATATTTATTCTAAAAAACAACGGGGAAATTTTAAAATATTTTAAAGGCAAAAAAGAAAATTTTTCTTTGCAAGATATAGAGCCTAAATTAACTTCTCCGACAAAATTTTTTACAAACTCTGACATTAAATATCTATATATTTTAGAACCATTGAACAAACGTATTCTAGTATTTGAAAAAGAATGCAACGACGCTAAGTGCCAACTAATCGCGCAATACACTTCGAAAAGCTTTACTAATATTCGCGATTTTTCTATAAATGAAGCGAGAAAAACAATGTATATTTTAAATGATAATAATGTATATAAAATAAATATAAAAAATTAATTTTTTAGAGCATTTCTCAAATAAAAAAATAGCGTTGACATGCAAAGCTATTTTTTTATTAAAAGTGAATAAAATTATGTTTAACTACTTGGAGAAATCCGCCTTAATTTTTCTATAATCTCTACTAGCTTTTCAATAAGATAATCAATCTCTTGCGCAGTATTAAATTTTCCTAAAGTTATCCTAATACTTCCTTCTGCTAATCGCGGGGATACTCCCATCGCAGTAAGAACATGTGATGGATTTCTAGCTCCGCTAGCGCAAGCAGATCCTGTTGATACCGCAATACCTTCCATATCAAGCATAATCATCACACTCTCCCCATCAACATTTTTAAAACTAAGATTTAAATTAGATGGTATTCTATTTTTTGCGCTTCCGTTCACATAAACATCTGGTATTTTTTTAAAAATATCTTTCATTAACTTATCGCGAAGTTTTAAGATTTTCATATTTTCTTTTTCTGATATTATCTCAATCGCTTTACCTAGTCCGACAATTCCCGGCGTATTATATGTTCCAGAACGAAACCCATTTTCTTGATGTCCGCCATAACTAATTGGCGATATCCTTAATCCTTTTCGCAGATATAGCGCGCCTACGCCCTTAGGACCATATATTTTGTGTCCGGACATACTTAACATATCAACATGGAGATATTTCACATTGCAATTACAATAATTTATAGCCTGCGTCGCGTCTGTATGGAATATTATTGGGAGTGTGCGTTTCCCCAGTTCCCCTCTAGCAAGAGGGGTTAGGGGTGTGTTATTTAAATTTTTATTATATTTTTTAATCATCTTACCTATTTCACGAATAGGCTGAATAGCACCTGTTTCATTATTAACATACATAATGCTAACTAACACTGTATTTTCTTTTATTTCTTTTTTTATCTCATCCGCATTCACAATACCCTCCTTATTAACGCCAACATAAGAAACTTCTACCCCTTCCCTTTCTAACGCTTGGCATACGGCAAAAACAGCTGGATGCTCAATTTGAGATGTTATTATGTGTTGAACACTTTTTTTGTTCACTGATTTATTATAGGCGGCTCCATTGTCCCCCGCCTTAGCGGGGGCAGTGGAGCCATTTTGCGAAACTATTTGCGCTCCTGATTCACTGCCGCAGATATTTTTTATCATTCGAATATATCCCATTATTGCTAAATTATTGCTCTCAGTCGCACCGCTTGTAAATATAATTTCATCTATCGCGCAATTCAAAAAATCAGCCAATGTTTTTCTTGACTTATTGACTCCGACCATAGCTTCTTGCCCAAAACTATGAGCGGACGATGCGTTTCCATATTTTTCTTGCAAATAAGGCATCATCGCTTTTAAAACTTTTGGATCAATTGGCGTCGTCGCAGAGTGATCTAGATAAATTTTATTATTTTTAAACATAATTTATTTTTTAAAATTTAACAATACTTTTATTTTTGACATTGTAACCATTCAAATAATTTCAAAAATTCCATTTGCTCAAGGATAAATAAATTCACTGCAAAATTAGTATTTTTTATTTTAACTGATTTTTGTGTAAAATTAAGGATTATTAAGCAAACAACGCTAAAAGCGGCTTGAATAAATGTGTAAAATTTAAAATTTATAAGTATTATCCGATCTTCTTTCAATCGCCAATATATAAACTTCTTTATTTTCATCTATTCTATATAAAATTCTCATCTTGCCTTTTCTTACTCTAAAAATATCATCATGTCCTTTTAGTTTTTTTAAGTCCATGCCATTTAAAATCCCTGACTTTATTTGCGCTAATATTTCCTTTATTTTATTTTGCTCTTCTGCACTGAACTTTTTTAATGCTTTTGATATTTTATCCATAATAATGCTTAAAGTCTAGATAAAATTTCATCAACTTTCACTCCGCCCTTTTTTATTTTGGTAAAATCCACGATTTCTTCCCATAGTTCATCATTTGCAGAGCAAATTTTAAATATCGGATGTGATCTTTTAAAAATAACAAAAGATTCTCCTTGCTTTACCTTTTCTGCATATTTATCCATATTATATCTTAGTTCTTTTAATCCAACAATATTTTTCATATATTTTAAAGTTTAACTTAAGATTACCTTTATAATAGCTTATTAAAAAAATCTTGTCAAACTTTTATTTCAAAAACATTTTTAAGTGAATTCCGCATATTAAATAAATTATTTTTGCAAATCTGCCATATTTACCGATCGCTTGCTTGATTTTATTAATTCCTCATCGTGAGAAACACATATAATAGTCGCGTCTGAATATTTTTTGTGTATCTCGCTGATAATCTTTCTAACTTCAGTTGCAGATTGCGAATCAAGACTTGCCGTCGGTTCATCAAGCAACATAATTTTTGCGCCCTTAATTAAAGTCCGCGCGACACCAATTCTAACTTTCTCACCGCCCGACAAATGCATTGCTTCTTCGTCAAGCTTATCAACGAATTTATCAAGGTGCAAATCAGTTAACACTCTTTTTATTTTCTCGTCATCAACTCCTTCTTTTGACCACAATAACAAATTTTCTCGCAAACTCATTTCTTCAAAAATTTGCCGATTTTGATTGCAATAAGACATTACAGAATATAAAGAATCTTTGCCATATTTTTTTATATTATCATTTTTCACTCCACCAATTTCTATTTCTCCGCTATTTGCTTTGTAAAGCCCTGCTAAATTTCGGAGCAAAGTTGATTTTCCAGCTCCTGAAGCTCCTGCAATAGTCACAAATTCGCCTTGCTGAACATCTAAATTTACACCTCGCAAAATATTTTTATACTGCAAATCTTTAATGGAAATATTAAAATTTTTCAATTCGGAAATAGGCACACGATTTTTTCTTTTTCTCCTTCGGGCAAATCTAAGTTTTCATATTTTCCTAAAATTTCCTCCATTCGTTGTATGTCTTGAATATAGCGGGAAAATTTATTAAAATAAAGTTCAACTAATTTTTGAACTGGTCTATTTAACTGATCAGAATACATTATATTTGATAACACAGCCCCTCCTGAAATCATACCTGCCTCTTGAAAAGCGCCTCCCACACCAGCCGCCACAACTGTTGAAACATCAAAAGGAATCATTTGCTTTAAACGTATTTTTGTTTCCTCAATAAACCTTTGAAAAGAAAGCTTATCTCTTACATCCATTTGCTCTTTTACATGCGTTGCAATTTCTGGTGTTTCAAAAGATGTTTTAATTTCTTCAAAACCGCCCTTTATAGAGCCTAGTCGCGTTGCGATTTTTTCGCCCTCTCTTTTTTCTTTTTCATACATTGGTCAAATTTTTTCGTTTTGTTTTTTAGAAATTTTATACATTATCGGCAAACTCCCAACGCCAATCGCCCCAAGCACAGGATTAATTTTTGCCAAAAACGCGAGCGACATTGCAATCCCCGCCAAAATAGGAGCGAATTTTGAAATTATATCCTGCAAAATTTGCTCTGTAGCGGTTTTCCCGCTTTCCAAAGTCGCATAAATTTCACCTAAAGACTTTTCATGGATAAATTCAAACTCTTGAAAAAATAATGGGGCTTCTCCCAAACGTGTGGGTAAATTAGATATTTAAAATTGATAAATTTCTTTTAGTTAACGAATAAAACATCTTTTTAATGAGTTAAAATTTTGGTATAATTAAATCATGAAAAAAATTAAGAAGTTGCTGGATGAATATCGCTTCCCCGGA
>JAZDEU010000005.1:0-12440 GCA_043808545.1 bacterium
TTCTTTTATTTTATCTCCTTTTGCATCTTTGATCATTTTTTTCATCGCGCTAATCAAAAATCCCCCAGTACCAGTACAATTATCATAAGCGATAGAATTTTTATTGACTTGCGCCAAATCAGCAAAAAGTTCTGTAATATGCGGAGGAGTTAAAACAATTCCTAAACCTTTGTCGCTGTTTGCGTATCTTAAAAATTCAATGTAAAGCTGACCTAAAACATCAAAATATCTGTGAGTTTTAATAAAAGCATTTATATTTTCGTCAATTTCGTCAATAATTTCTTTCAACGCGCCCTGCTTTTTCGAAAGAGTCATGTCTGTTTTTATAAAAGAAAATTGTATACTGAGATTTTCTAATTTTTCACCTGTTATATTCGCATTTTTTAATTCACTTAGTACAGTTTGTACAAGATTATCAGCAAGCTCTTTTGGAGTACTATGAAAACTATATGATTTTTTAAAAGCATTATTTTCAAGGGCGATAATTATACAACTAATCAACAACGCCCTGTCTTTTTCAGGTATCTTATAAGTGTGCAATTTTTCATTAAGTTGCTTGGCGAAGTCTAAAAGCGAATTATAATCTTGTCTAAATTTTTCAGGACTTTTTAAATAACCGCTTAGGTAGTCATCAACGGATAAAAATTTATCTCCGAAAATTGGAGTAGCTTTTTTCTCATCTCTCAAATGCAAAAAGTGAGAAACTTTTAATGATTGTTTTGTTTCTCCACTAACTGCGATTGCCAAGACATCAAAACTTTTTGATAAATACGAAGCATAAAGCAAAGCCCCGTCAACAGAAAAATCCGCATATTTATCACGATCCTTGCTTTCGTGTTTGGTTACATCGGCTTTACATTCAATAACAATCAGTAAATCAGGATTTATTTTATAGCTGATGATAAATTCAGGATAACCTTTTCCACCACCTTTTTTTGAGGCGGATTTTAACAATTTATCAATTTTTGGATTATCCGAGCGTTGCTCTTCAATATAAATATTATCAAAAAATTTATTAAAATGTTGGCGAACAATAGACTCGGTTTTTCTTTCATTCATATAAGTGTTTATATCTTAGTTATTGATTATTAAATTTTGCTGGCAGTGGTTAAAATATAGTTTATTTCATTATACCATAATTTTAGAATATTTTACTAAAATCATCAATCATTCTTTCTATATTAAAAACAGCAGCAACCCTTTTATGCGAGTTTTTCGCTAATTCCTCTCTTGTTTTATTGTCGCGATATAGGTTTATGACAGTTTGCGCCAGCATTTCAGGATTTGCCGGCTCTATAAGAACTCCGCAGAGATTGTTTTTTACGATTTCTTCAGTCCCTTCCAAATTACTGGCAATAATAGGACAGAAATTAGCCATTGCTTCTATTATAGCATAATTTATTGATTGTTCTGTTAATGCCGGACTTATAAAGAGATCAAATCCTTTTAACCAATAATAATAATTTTCTTGATAGCCTATAAACCAAATATGTTTTCCTAAATTAAGTCTTCTTACAAGCCAATTCAGATTAAATCTTTCTTCTCCAGTCCCTATGATTACTAATTGCGCAGAAGGAATAATTTCAGTAATTATTTTTAATGCTTGCAATAAATATTCTAATCCATTGTTTTTACTTAGATTGCAAATAGTCCCTATTTTAAATATTTTTTTGTTCTGCGGATCGTTTTTATTTAATTCTGCCAGTAAGGATTCTTGCGTATCTATTTCTTGCATATTTATTCCAGGATAGATGACAGCTATTTTTTTAGAAATTCCCGTTTTAATCAAATTTTTTTTTGCCGCGTTTGAGTAAGTGAATATTTTTGCAAATCTGGAAAATAGTAAATATATCAGACGATAAGGATTTAAAATGCTCCATTTTTTTGACAAATAGAATTCTTCCCAAACAACATTCATCCCTAATATTTTTGCTATAAAAGTAAAAGCTATTTTTTCAGGGATGTCTATAAGAATTAAAGTTTTTTTCTTTTGTATAAATTTCAGATAAGGAATAAAAAAAAGAGAAAAAATAAACAGAAAAGGAGAAAATAATGTGAAAATAAAAAAATTTTTAAATCCGATAGGAGATTTTCCAAGATAAATTTTTTGCGCGGTTATTCTCTTTTTTCGTAATTCAGAATATAAAGTTAAATCATCCGAATAAAAATTTATTTTCACATCACCAGCCTGCGCCGGCGGGTAATTTTGCCATGCAACTGCAAGCGCTATAAGCTGTTTTTCTTTTTCTCCGTAATAAGGAGATTTTTGTGATTTTATTATTGAAATGTTGGATATAGGCATAAATTAAAGGAATTTGGATATTTTCCAAAAAATCAAATCTCAAAACTCAAAAGTCAAAAGTCAAAACCACAAATCAAATCTCAAAAATTGCCCAATTCGCGATGTTTTATGTTTTTAAATTTTTTCCATAATGATAGATGCATTAAATTTAAAATGCGCGGTTCGTTATTATTTTTTAGGTTTTGATTTGTGTTTTTGAGATTTGATTTTTTACTTTTGATTTGATGCGCCGAAGGCTTATTTTATTTCTCCAATCCATTTTAATATTTTTTCATGCTGATCGCCAGGCAATTCAGAAGAATCAATAATTAAATAGGGAAGTTTTGTTTTTTTAATTTCTTTTATATATTCTCGCTGCTGCGCTATATACCATTTAGGTTTTCGCAAGATTCTTTTATAATGGGGATATAAATTCAATCGTTCTTCAATCCTTTTGAGGATCATTTTTTCATCTTCCTTGAAAGCGCATAAAATAATTTTTGTATTTAACCGAGCAAGTTTTTTTTCTGTCTCAGAATAATTTAATTCCTTGTTTCTATATATGCGGTTATAAACAATGTCGGAAATATGCAGTTTTTCAAAAATGATATTTTTATTTTTTAGATGTTCAAGAATTTCTATATATTTTTCAATGCAAAATTTTCCGTTTTCAGTGCCAAAAATTCCGACATCGGAATTAAACCAATGACAGCCATCCAGAATAATTTTTTCCTGATTATATTTTGTTTCTAAAAAATCGTAAACGCGCGATATAAGCCAGCTTTTCCCCGCAAGCTCCGCTCCTTCAAATATTAAATGATGCATAAATTTTATAGTAGGGGCATATTGCAATATGCCCCTACCTGCTAGATTTCATAATCCGATTTCTTTTTTTTCTAATTTTTCAAGATATATTTTAGATTCATCTATTAAATGCCAGATAAGCTGTTTCGGATCGCATTGATAAAAATAATAGGCTATATTTCTTAAGGCGGTTGAAAGGCGGTAGAGATTTATCCTTTGCCAATCAAGGGAAGTAAAAACAATCCCGCCTTGCTTTAAGTATTCATCTAAAAAAATTTTTTGGAATTGATCGGTTTTTTTCGCAGGTATTTTTATACGGGATGAAAATCTTTGAGGCATAAAAGAAATTTGCTGTAAAAATGTTCCTATGTCTCTATAAGGATCTCCTATGCTTAAATCAGTAAAGTCAATAACCGTGACTCCTTCCTGCGCGTGAGATGGCACAATAATATTTTCTGGATGAAAATCGCCATAAACAATTTTTGATTTATCTTGCTTTTTGGTAATTTTTAAAAGTTTTTTTTCATAGTCTAATGCTTTCTTGTGCAAAGGATGATATTCTATATATAATTTTTTATAATCCCTTTCCATATCATGCCACAATTTTTTAGGATGAGGTCTTACATTTTCGATTCTGCTGGATGATATTTCCAAAGGTTTAAAATTTATAGTATCAAAGTTATGGAGCTTTGCTATCCATCTTGCCGCGTCTTTTACGATTATTTTTATTTTTTTATATTCTTTATTTTTTATATAATATAATAAATTATGTCCTATTACCCCTTCATAAAAACCAGCCCTCAAATCAGGGAGATATATTAGAGGGCGGGGGACTTGATACTGTCCATCGTTAAATCCATTTTTATATAAAATATCCATATAATAAAGCGCTTTATTTTTTTCTTCCTCGGAATGCGCTTTGCAGAAAACAGATTTTTCTTTTACGGATCCATCTTTAAATAGAATTTCTAAAACAAATTCTAATACTAGAGTATAAGAATACTTTCCGCGGGAATTTTTATAAACATTCCTTGTTATTTTTTTTATTTTTTGAGAATCTTTAAAAAAAGTGGACAAGTTGCTGTCAAGAAAATTTTTAACGAATTTTTCATCAAGCAATTGATCCATTCTCTCTTTTTCTTTTTGAGATACTATTTGTTTCATAATTATATAATACAAATCTGCAAATGGAATGCAAATCTGCTAATTCGCGAATAATACAAATCTATGATTTCGTGAATTTGCATATTTGTAGATTTGCATAAAATTTGCGCAATTTGTATTATATTTCTACTTTTTCCAATAATATTTCCAATGTTTTTCCCAAATCATTTTTTTAATGCTTATATATAATTTTTCCGCTTTTATTTTTGTTAATCGGGATATATGGTTAAGAGAGCGGACAGCTTTTATAAGTTCGTCAGTCCCTTTTTCAATCTCATCAGGATTCCATGAAATAGGTCCGAAACTGTCAGAAAAATTTCTGCCGGCAGCCCACCAAAAAGTGCAACTCGCAAGCCCTTTATTAAGATGGTCGCGCCCCCATCCGTATTGGCTGTCATTTATATGATTGTTCGTTGTGCTTAATGATAAATTCGCTAATTTCCATAATTTTTGCTGGATTTTATTGCGGGGACTATTCCAAAGCGCGTAAGGCTCTTTGTTTCTAAGTTCCTTTTCCGTAGATTCCCAAGAAGCCGCGGCAGGTTCTACTTCGTCCCATAATTTTATTTTTTTAAAAAAATCAGAAATCGTGGCTGTTTCTAAGTTATTATTTTGAGTTACCGCATACAGATGACCTTCTATGTCTTTATGATGGTGTCCGTATAATTCTCCATCAGTCGCGGTAATTAGATTACTGGAATTTTTTTGTTCTTTTAATAATTTCAGAATTTCATCCGGCACATAAGTTTTAGATATTTTTCTTTTTCTAAAAATTGTTTTTAATCCGCTGCTTTTTATTATGTATCCTTTATTATAATTTACATTTCCGAATTTTCCTCCTAAATGTATGTCATCAAGTAGCGTCCATTTATATCCCATTTTAGCAATAATTTTTCCCAATTTTTTGTTGTACGCCATCTCTGGCATAAAAAATCCAGACGGATTATAGGTTTTTCCAAAATATTTTTTATTTATAGCGTCATTAGTTTTTATCTGATATTTTATTTCTGATTCAGGAAGGAGCGGTAAAAAAGCGTGGAAAGCCGCGCTTGAAGTTAGCTCAATTTGTCCTTTTTCCGCTAGTTTTTTTATTCTTTTTAAGATTTTTTCATGTCCGTACCATTTTAATTGTTCTGTGAGCCCTCCGCAGATATTTATGGTGAATTTTATTTTCGGGCTTTTTTCTAGAATATTAAGAATAAAATCATAGCTGTTTTGAGCTATTTCTTCTATTACCTCCCGCTCCATAGTTGGAGGCTGGTATAGATGTAAAAAATTTATCCAAAGCATTTTCAAGAAAACAATAAAACAAAAAAACAAAAAAACAATACTTATTGAAATTTTGATTTATTTTATTGATGTGATGTATTTATTCTACCGTAAAATAAATAAATAATAAAGTCGCTTGAATTCTAAGTCAAGCGCATATTATTCATAAAGACTTAGGTATGCTAAGCGTTTGGCGGCGGTCCCTAAAGGGATGAACAAATTATTCCCCAAAAATTTTCCCAACCGCCTCTTCTAAAGTTCCAGCTTCCACATTCCCATGCTTTTCAGCTTTCTTACCCTTTGGACAAATTATATTTTTAAATCCCAGCTTGGTAGCTTCGTTAATTCTTTTTTCCATCTGCGAAACCGAACGAATTTCTCCGCCAAGCCCCACTTCGCCGAATGCCACAGTGCCAGCCGCTAAAAGCTGGTTTTTTAATGCGGAAATTAAAGCAAGACAAACTGCTAAATCCGCGGACGGCTCCTGAATTTTAAATCCGCCGACTACATTTAGATAAACATCTTTGTTGCTAAAATTTAATCCCAGCCGTTTCTGCAGAACTGCCAGTAAAAGCTGGAGGCGGTTCAGATCATATCCAGAAACTTTTCTCTGCGGATAACCGAATGTTGTTGTAGCAGTTAACGCCTGAATCTCAATTAAAAATGGACGAGTTCCTTCTATAATGCACGCCACAACCCGCCCCGGCAAATTCTCATTATGTTCTTCCATAAAAAGCGCGGAGGGATTTTTCACTTCTTGCAAACCTGAACTTTGCATTTCAAAAACTCCAATCTCATTTGTTGAACCGAATCTGTTTTTTACGGTTCGCAGTATACGGTATGTATGAAAACGCTCGCCTTCAAGATATAAAACCGTATCCACTAAATGCTCTAAAGTTTTCGGACCTGCTACCGAACCGTCTTTTGTTATATGTCCGATTATTATAATTGCTGGATTTCTTAGTTCCCTACTTTCCCAAAGGATGGACAGGGGGGTTTTCGCAACCCCCATCAACTTCGCCGCGCTCGCCCGTATTTGATTAACACTCCCGCATTCTGAATCAACATCATTTGAATATAACATTTGGATTGAATCAACGATCGCCAGTACGGGTCTGTATTTTTGAATCGCCCCGCAGATTGATTCAACATTTGTTTCGCTTAAAAATTTTATATTTTCTCCTTTAATACCTAACCTATCCATCCGCAGTTTTATCTGCTCCGCTGACTCCTCGCCAGACGCGTATAAAACACATTTTATTCCCTCCCCTTTGAGGGGAGGGTTAGGGAGAGGTTGTTTTACATCCTCTCCATCATCTTTACCATATTCTCCCTCTTCCCCTTCTTCCCCTTCTTTTCCTTCTCCACCTTCTTCACTCTTTTCTCCGACCAACTTTTCCGCCATCTGCAAAACCAGTGTGGACTTTCCAATCCCCGGCTCGCCGCCCAATAAAATCAAACTGCCCGGCACAATTCCTCCGCCTAAAACGCGATCCACCTCGTCCATTCCAAGTTTCGCGCGCGAAACATTTTTTCCTTCTATGCTTGCTAAATCAATAACTTGCGCATTATCCGGATAAACCGCTTTATTATTTTTACCAGATTCAACCGCCGCTTTCTGCTCTTCTGAAACTGTCCCCCAAGCCCCGCATTCCGCGCATCTTCCCTGCCATTTTAAAAACTGCGCGCCGCATTTTCCACATGTAAAAATTGTAGATTGGTTAGACATATTTTAATAATTTTTAATTTTAAATTTTCTACTTCAATTTTTTATAACTCTTATTCGCCCCTAAAAAGTTGTCGCCAGTCACGACATTTTTCCCTGTCTTATTTTCTAACTCCTTTTGCGCGTTTTTAGCAATGCCACCGCCCTTTTTAGCTGGAATTTTATTTTCTTCCAATCCTTTTGTCTGCATATTTTCCGCGATTTGACGCGTTGAAAATTCTGCTAACGCCGTAAAAATGAACTCAGCCTCAGTCATATGATCCCGTAAATTCTCCATTTCTAATCCTTTAAGTTTTTTATGCTCCTTTACGCTTATATCCGCCCACTCTTTATGAATAATATTAGTTAAAATCGCATATTCGTCCTGCTCTTTTACATCATTATTTTTCCAATAGTCCGTTAGCTTATTTCTAGTTTCCTGCCCCATCATTCTTTGCTGTATCCATTTTTCGCTTCTGCCTAACCTCTGCCAATTTTCCCTCGCTCGATTTACAGATTTCTCTGGATCAACGATTTCCTGCATCCTCTCATATCCCACACGAGCAAGCCAAAGCTTAATCGGCTCGGCTTTAGGGCTTGGGACGGATTGGATAAGCCGCAAAAGCGTCTCAACGTCTGTCGCATCAGTCAAATAAAACTTTCCATCCGCCGCCTTAAATTTCAGTTGGTGACAATTTGACACCGACTGATTTCCTTCCTTTTTAAGCCGTTCTTTAAGTTTATTCCAATACTTTCTTGCGGTCTGATAATCAGATTGCTGAATTAGCGCCTGTATAATATCAACCACGGAAAAATACCATTTTTCTTTTTTTCCATCATAAATACGGCGAATTTTAAAATTTTCAAAAATAGCTAATTGTTTGTTGTCCATATTTTTTTTATATTATTTTAAATCTTAAATTTCTATGCTATACTAAAAATAAATTTACATTATAATTCTACTTTATTAAAAACAAATAGTCAAAAAAAGCGCCGTACCAATAAGGTCGTGCGCTCAATGTGTGTCTGCCGTATGGCAGAATACCTACTTGTATGTTTTAGCAAATGCCTCCGCATCAATTAAATACGGCTCGCCACCCATGTTCTCGCCTTTCTCGTCGCAGGTATCGGCAATCATACAATCTGCGCCACCAGATTGAGGTTCACCCCACGATGCCATAATTTTAATCGGATCGCCAAACGGATTCTGAATCGCGCGACAGCACCCTTTCGCCCGGTAAACGTCTTTTTCACTGGTCGCTTCATAACGATTTAAAAACTTCTCTTTGGGCGACAGTCCCATGATGTACTGCTCTCCAGAGGGATTCGTGACGATCCAATCACCTTCGTTCGCAGTATTATCCGTTTCCTTTGCTCCGCTAGCCAACATGGTTGCAATCTTCTCGCCTGTTTCAGCTAGACGAGCATTCACTTGCCCTTGTTTCCTATATACAGGAGCTTTTGCGAGTGCCGCCAAAATATCGGGGCTTTTACGATCGACTTCCTGAACCATAATTTTTTCCTCCTTATTAAGAGTTGAAGAACAATTATCAGCACTTTGGCTGATTTTTTAGTATACTGCAATATCTAATCCTTGTCAAACCCTATAATGCGCCCCGCGCGATTCTTTATTCGCAAGCGCCGCTCTTGCAATAATTAACGCGGCAAAAACTCCATTTCGCAAACCCACTAATTCATCCGTTAGCCGTACCTCGCGATAAAACTGCTCAATGCGATGGCACAGATATTCTAAATCCGCGACTGCTCGCTGGAGCTTTTTTTCAGTTCTGATAATTCCGACATAATTCCACATTATAAGTTTAATCGTCTGCCAATCTGCTAAAATAAGCGCAGGATCCGGAAATTCTTCATCACGACAGGCGTATTTCCAATCTTTTACATCCGCGGGCGGGACAGCATTCGCTAAATGAAGATGGGTTATAATATGCCACGCCGAACGGATGCCCCAAACTAAACCTTCAAGCAAAGATGTGGAAGCCAAACGATTTGCGCCATGAACGCCGGTGCAGGCGACTTCTCCTGCGGCGTATAAATTTTTAATCGTGGTTTTTCCCCATTCGCCGGCTTGCACCCCGCCGCAAAAATAATGCGCGGATGGCGCGACTGGAATCGGCTCTTTTGTTATGTCAACGCCGTAAGCTAAACATGTCTCATAAATTTTAGAAAAATGTTTCTTGATTTCCTGCGCATCCTTATGGGACGCGATATCTAAAAACACGCACGGTTCTTTTGTCGTAATCATCTCATCATAAATCCCGCGCGCGACTATATCGCGAGGAGCTAGGCTTCCCCGCTTATCATACTTTTTCATAAAGTCCTTGCCCAGCCTGTTGATCAGCCGCCCGCCTTCTCCGCGAACCGCTTCCGAAATTAAAAAATTATTTATCTCGCGATGGTAAAACGAAGTCGGATGAAATTGTATGTATTCAGCGTTTATGATTCGCGCCCCAGCGCGCGCCGCCGCCGCAAGCCCATCGCCACGCGCGCCTTCCGAATTTACAGTACGCGAATATACCTGCCCGACGCCACCGGTTGCAAGAATTATTTTTTTCGCGAGTATTTTTTTTACTCTTTTATTTTCATTGTCTAAAATGTATGCGCCGACGCAGACGATGTCATCGTAAATTTTAAGCGGATCGCGCGCATGATGGGGCAAAGTTAATAAATCAATTAAAGTATGGTTTTCTAAAATGTTAATATTTTTTAGCGCCTTTGCCTTTTTCAAAAGTTTTCTTTGAATCTCATGCCCTGTTTGATCATGAAAATGCAAAATCCGATTAAAAGTATGCGCCGCCTCTTTTGTATAATGTAATTTTTTATCCTCGCCGCGGGTGAATTTCACCCCGATTTTTTTTATTAAAAAGTCATAAACAAACCGCGGTCCATCTTCAGCTAAAATTTCAATCGCTCGCCGATTTCCCATTTTATCACCCGCATCAAAAGTATCAGCAAATAAAATTTCCTTGCTGTCATTCGGACCGCGCGCGACAATTCCGCCTTGCGCGAGATCAGTGTTAGTATTATGCGGATCTTTAGCTCTAGTAATTAAAATAACTTTCACCCCATTTTCCGCGAGTTCTATCGCCGCGCTCGCCCCGGCGATTCCAGAACCGATAATGAGGACTTCTTCTTTAATTGTAGGATTATATTTTTTCATAGTCTTTATAACTTTTAAAATATGTAGTGCGTCATCCTGACCCCGAGCGCCAGGAGGGGGAAGGATCCCGTGGCTTACACACTATGCCAAGTTCATTCCTCGCGCCACGGGATTCTTCGCCTCGTTCCTCGGCTCAGAATGACGCCAACGCCCAATTACTATAAATTCATCATCCTCCCAATACTACTCCTCGCCGCTCGCGCAATATTTTCAGGCACGGCCACTCTATGCTTTTCAGGATTTTTCAGCGCCAGCAATATCTTTTCTAAAGTTATTTTTTTCATATCCTCGCAAATAATCTCAGGCGATATATGATAAAATTTTTTATTATAATTTTGCTTTTTCAGTTGATGCATAATTCCAATTTCCGTCGCAATTATAAATTCAGTTATCGCACTTTCACGCGCCATTTTTATCATCTGTCCGGTGCTTAAAACATAATCGCATACCGCCTTTACTTTTTCATTGCATTCAGGATGGCACATTGCGATAGCTTTCGGATGCGCATTTTTCAGTTCTAGAATTTTTTCAGGCATAATTTTTTGATGAACCGGACAATAGCCATTATGAAAAATAAATTTTTTATTACTATTTCGCGCCACCCACTCGCCGAGATATTTATCAGGAATAAAAATTATTTCCTCGCAGTCTAATTTATCAATAATTTCCTTTGCGTTTGAAGAAGTGCAAGTTATATCGCTTTCGGCTTTTACTTCCGATGTACTATTTACATAACAAACAACTTTTGCTTTCGGATGTTTTAATTTCAGTTCTCGCACTTCTTTAGCATTTATCATATCCGCCATTGGACACCCCGCGCTAAAATCTGGAAGCAGTATCTTTTTTTCTGGCGCTATAACCGCCGCGGTTTCCGCCATAAATTTCACACCGCCCAAAACAATAATTTTTGCGTCAGTTTTAGCCGCGAATTTAGCAAGCTCTAAAGAATCACCGACAAAATCGGCTATCTCCTGCACTTGTGGAAGTTGATAGGTATGCGCAAGTATTATCGCTCCTTGCTTTTCTTTTAGTTCTTTAATTTGTTGTATCTCATCCATAAAATTAGCAAGCGCATCCGTGTTCCGTAAAAATCCGTTTCTTATCCGTGTTAATCAGTTTTTAACAGATTCTCACAGATTTCCGACGAATTTTCACTGATCACGGATAATCGTATGACACGATTTATTACATAAGTGTAATATATACACTATCTTAGCGCTGATATGTTTTTTTGTCAAGAGATGGAAAAATAAAAAAGGATGCTTAAATTTTTTTAAGCATCCTTTTTCTATTCGCTTTTTCCATTTTCGTCTTGCCGAAATATTCGGAAGGCTCATCAGTCCGACTTGGGCGGAGAATGGAGAGGATTTTTATACGGAAAATCCTCAAACCTGAACCTTTTTTCACCTCCTTTACATTCGTTTAAAGAGCTCCCACTTTTGCCGAAACTTGAAAGAAACAAGTTCAGCAATAGCGGGGTTAAGCAACCCGTCCAACGATCTGCCTTGAATCAGGCAGTCGCGGACTTCGGTTGCAGAGATCTTCGGGGTAGAACCGTCAAAACGGTTCAAAATCTGGATTTGGCGGCCAACTTCAATAAAGAAGCTAACATCCTCTTCGCATCCCCCGAAAAAAATTGCCTCAGCGGGGATGATTTTGGCTAAAGACAAAATATCGTCTAAAGCCAATAACCACCCCCTATCATCTCCGGGATAGTCTGGCAAGCCGACTACCCGGAGGTTTGGGAAAATTTTTTTGAGGAACTCCCGCCGCTCCTCATAAGAAAAGAAGTGGCGGAGAGAAAGCGGAGAATTGGAACTGCCGATAACAGCAAGGCAGTTTTCCTCTCCCCCGCATTCCTCAACCATTTTTTTAATGACCAGCTCGTGCCCTACGTGAATGGGACTGTCGCCGAATGGCGTTTTTGCGTCATTCTGAGGAGGAACGACGAAGAATCCCAGAGTTTTTTCGCTTAACCACGGGATTCTTCACCCGCTAAAGCGGGTTCAGAATGACGCGCTAAACGTTTGGCGACACTC
>JAZDEU010000006.1:0-20531 GCA_043808545.1 bacterium
TGAAATAGTGTCTCCAGCGTCATTCTGAACCCCGCTTGCGGGGTGAAGAATCCCGTGGCTAAGCAAAAAAACACTGGGATTCTTCGCCCTCCTGGCGCTCGGGTTCAGAATGACGCGACTATTTCAACAGAAACTAAATAAGCCTCAACAGATGATGCTTTATATTTCTCATCATCATTTTTAATAATAATCCTTCCAACATTCTTATTATTTTGCTTTACAATAATTGTATTTTTAGCGATTAACTTACTTTTTTTAGGCTTATTTGATAGCCAATGCATTACAAAGGGCGTAAACAAAGCAACAATGCTCGCAAACAAAGTTGCAAGTACTGTATAAAATTCTGGTGTAAAATAAAAGGATTTATTTGCTGATTCAACAAGCATTTCAATTGATTCAGAAATATTTTTTAAATAATAGTTTGAATAAAACAAACTCTCTCCTTTAACGGTACTGTTTTCTGTCCATACCAACTTATTTTTTACTCTATCAAATATATAACGATCTTTAATAAACTTCCCGTTCCCAACATCATAGTATGTAACAATAATATTACCGTTATTAACCTGTAAAGAATCTTGTCCAGTATCTACAAAGAGATTAAATCCGTCTGCATTATTGTCATAAACGATGGGGATTTTTTCGAACTTGTCTAATTCTTGGTTGAGTCTAATAAAACTTAACGAATTACCGTTGCACGAAGCATATTCTTGGACAACAAATTCCTGTTTTCTCCCATCTCCGTCAATATCCCAAGGTTTATAATAAGCAAAATATTCTTCAGAAAAATCAGGCAATACCAATTCAGGATTAGTTAAATTGATACTGTCAATAATTTTATCATCGTGGGATAAAAATAATCTTGCGTTTGATTCATAAATTTTTCCAAAACGAAAACCGCAATATGGAGCATCGGCTTCTGTTGCTTTTTTTTCTGAAAAAATTTCTAAATCCGCAATAATTTTATTGTTGTCTTCTAAATTAATTTCATTCTTCCAAGAAAATATCGGCGCTTCTGCGCGGTTGCTCGCAAAACATGTTCCAAAGAATAACAGAACGGCAATAATAAGCGCCGTGCCTCCTAATAATTTTAAACTTATGCTACCCTCATTATTTTCTTTCTTTAACAATCCTCCTAAATCTTCATTGCTGAAAAACATTTTATAAACATCATATACCAATTTCGGACCTGCTATATGCGGCGTATATCTATATAAACTGTATGTCGCCGCATTAACTACTTTTAACTCTTTTCCATCAACATTCTTATGCGTAAAATCAACTACTTCGGCTTCATTAAAATATTGCCTAAAATATTTTGCCGCATAATTAATTTGATTAACAAATCCTTGCAACCCTTCAATGACCGTACCGTCATCAAGCATTCCTACGCCCATAGCGCCATTAAGCTGTTGCTTAGTAGGATTGGCCGCTTTATCACCTTTAATTAATTGCTGTTCCACTTGCAGTTTAGACAACAATAATTTAGGATTGATATTATATGCTTCTGATGCTTTTTTGATTAAATAAGCGGCTTTTTGACCATTAAAATCAATAGTGGAAATATGAAGTTTATTTTTTTCAGTATAACTGTCTAAAAATTTTTGCACCTCTCTCTCATTCATTGAACTGCTATCAACAAAAGCCGTATCTTTTAAAACATATATTGGAGCTGTCGCCCAAATAAATTTTTGGTAAAAAACTAACAGCGCTTAACAAAATTATCTTAAATCTTGTTAACCTTTGTTAACTTTTTATCATTTTTACTCTTTTTTATCTCTTTTAAAACATAATAATCCCTTGACGGGGCGGTTAAGCCCCAGCCGTTAAAGGCAAAATTTTAATCGCCTTTTTTAAATTATGGCAAATCGCTTCTCCGAAACACTGAAATAATACTTTTACTTGCCCGCGATATCTCGCTCTCTTTTTTTGTTTTGAACCTGAAAATTTTCAGAATTTTGTAAAAAACCGCATTCGGCGACAGTCCCTTTTTGCATTCCTTGCACATTCCCTTGTTAAATTTAATAAGTATGGTAAAATTAAAACAATGTCCGAAAAAACATATCTTACAATTTTACGTTGGGGCGTATATCTTACATTACTCATCCCTCTTTTAGTCTTCCAAAATTTGCTGTTTCCATTTATAACAAGCAAAGCTTTTTATTTTAGAATTTTAGTGGAGATTTTACTTGTAATATATATATTGTTTATCTTTCAATATCGCGAGTATGTTCCGAAAAAGAATTTTTTAACCATAGCTATTCTTATTTTTGCCGCGGTTCTAATTCTAACTAGCTTTACCGGCGTTGATTTTAATTTGAGTTTCTGGGGCGACATAGAAAGAATGGAAGGAGCATTCGGATTTTTGCATCTAGCGACTTATTTTTTTATTATTATCTCTGTTTTTAAAGATAAAAAAGAATGGAAAAAATTATTAAATGTGTTTCTTTTTTCTAGCATCGCTTTATGTTTTTACGGCTTAGGGCAGAAAATGGGCATCAAAAGTTTTCTTCTTTCAAATGATTCAAGGATCAGCGCGACATTAGGAAATTCAGCTTATTTGGGAGCTTTTATGCTTTTTGGAATGGCGGTAGCTTCCTTGCTTTTATTAAAAACGCAGAATAAGATTTTAAAAATATTTTATTTCTTTGCGGTATTATTGCAAGTTTTTATTTTAGTATTAACAGGAACTCGCGGAGCTTATGTTGGATTGGTTTTCGGCTTATTGGCAGTATCCATCTTATATATATTTTTATCTCCAATTAAAAAAACAAGATATATTTCAGCGGGCGCTTTGATTTTTATGGTTGTCGGCGCAGTTATTTTATTATCAAACACGAATGCTCCTGTAATAAGAAATAATAAATATTTATATCGTTTCAGCCATTTTTCTTTTCAAGACGCGACATGGAATACTAGATTGATTTCTTGGAAAGCGGGATGGCAGGGCTTTCAAGAAAAGCCCATATTGGGAGTTGGATCAGGAAATTACGCGTATTTCTTTGATAAATATTTCACACCATCTTTTTATACATTCACCGCGCAGCAAACATATTTTGATCACGCGCATAACACTATAGTGGATATAGCCGTAACCTCGGGAATAATCGGATTATTAAGTTATCTTGCTATATGGGTCGCCATTATTTTTTATCTGATAAAAAGTTTCAGAGAAGAAAATATAACTTTAAACGAATTTTTAATTATAACTTTTTTATTAGCCGCTTATTTTGTTCAAAATATTTTTGTGTTTGATTGTTTAGCTACCTTTATTGCATTTTTTATAATAATAGGGTATATTTCTTACGAACATTATTGGTCGGGCGCTGGCGCATCCATAACAGGACAATATTCTGTTCATGCTAAATTTAACCCTGTTTTAGCGGTTGCGCTATCTGTTTTTAGCTTATTTTTAATTTTTCAATTTAATCTGAAGCCAGCTCGCGCAATGATTGAATCTGTACAGGGGCAAGCGCAGATAGCTTATAATAACGATCTTTTATCAGGATACGCGCAATATAAAAAATCATTAGAAAATAATACAATTTTAGACAGAGATATCAGAGCTAGTTTTATCAATATTTTAATATCAGACGCTTATACTTATATAAAAAGTGTTCCGCAAGAAAAATTATTGCAGGTAATAGATTTTGCTATCAGCGAGGGAGAGAAAAATTTAAAATTAAACGGAGAAGATGCAATGATGAACTTGCAACAAGGGCAGTTGTATGACATAAAAGCTAATCTTAGCAAGAGTAAATTGGACTTAGCTCAAGGCGAGGAATATTTAAAGAAAGCCTTAGCCTCAAGCCCTGAACGATTGCAAATATTTTTTATATTAGCGCAGAATAAATTGATAGGCGGGAAATATAAAGAAGCGATTGATATTTTAGAAAAAGCGCGCGGAATGAATCCGAAATATTCTGAAAGTTATGTTAATTTATCAAGAGCTTATGCGATCAGCGAAGATAATGATAATTCTTTTTTGATGATGGGCAAGGCGATTTCTTTGGGATATAATAATTTAAACAAAGAAAATTTAGACGCGCTTATAACATATTTTACGCAAAAGAAAGATTATGAATTGTTAGTTATTTTATATAATAAAAGTATTGGTTTAGATCCAAAAAATGGAAAATTATACGCAAAACTTGCAGTCGTGTATAAAGAGTTGGGCAGAGTGGAAGAAGCGAGAACCGCGGTAGAAAAATCTGTTGAATTAGAGCCATCATTTAGAGGGGATGCTGAAAAATTTCTTAAAACACTATGATAATAAATCGCCGCGCAAAATACGATTATGAAATACTTGAAACTTATGAGGGCGGTCTTGCGTTAAAAGGATTTGAGGTAAAAGCAGTAAGGCAGGGAAAAATGAGTTTAGAGGCAAGTTTTGTCGCTTTAAAGCGGGGCGGAACGGATAAGCCTGAATTGTTTTTGCTGAATTCGCATATATCGCCATATCAACCTGCGAATACGCCGGATAATTATGAACCTGACCGATCCAGGAAGATATTGCTTCATAGAAGAGAAATAATGTCTCTAATTGGGAAGATTAAACAAAAGGGCTTGACATTGATACCGCTTTGTGTCTATAATAAGAAGAATAAGATAAAACTTGAATTTGCCTTAGGCAAGGGAAAGCGCAAGATTGATAAAAGAGAGACTATAAAAAAGAGAGAGGTGGATAGGGAAATACGCGGACGAATTTTAAATTTTGGGGATGCTAGGCATCGATAAATGTTCCATTTTAAAACACGCAAGTCGAGCCGGATAACTCGTAAAACTGTCTTAAAAAATAATTGCAAAATCATTTTTAAGCAGAGTTAAAGACTCATTGAGATCTTTTAACTTTGCTCCAGCTGTAGCTTAAAAAAGCGCGCAGCCATCCTGCCTTTAATTCTCGGATAAAAAGGCGCGAGGGTGTAATATATAGCGAGATAGATATCTTTTATAGCCTCTTTAAAAGAATATTGAAAAATGACAGAGGTTAATTTCGCTTGAATTTTTTCTAATTTTATATCATGTGGAATTATAAATTAAAACTAGAATAAGCTTGTAGAAATGTTTTAAAAAAACTTTTAGACAGGGGTTCAAATCCCCTCATCTCCACCTTTTCAAAAAAACAAAAAAGCAAGAAAACAAAAAAACAAGAAAACCATAGAACATAGATTTGTTTTATTGTTTTATTGTTTTATTGTTTTATTGAGGAATGCGTAAATCTAATAGAAGAAAAAAAACACAAATTAATAAAAATGAATTGAAATTTAATGAAGCTATAAGAGCTCCGATAGTTAGCGTTATTGATGAAGAGGGAAATAACGCGGGAGAAATGAATATTAGAGATGCTTTAATTTTTGCAAGGGAACGGCATTATGATTTAGTGGAAGTTTCTCCTAAAGCTAATCCGCCGGTAGTTAAGCTTATAGATTACGGGGAATATAAATATAAGAAAGAAAAGCAAGAACAGAAAAATAAAGCCCGCCAAAAGAAAACAGATATAAAAGGGATAAGGCTTTCAATAAGAATAAGCACGCATGATTTAGATTTCAGAAAGAAGAGAGCAATGGAATTTTTAGAGGAAGGGCATAAAGTAAAAATAGAATTATCTTTAAAAGGAAGAGAGCGGCAGCATTTTGATTTAGCTTATGGAATAATAAATGAATTTATAAAAAGTTTAGGGGAAACAATAGCGCTTGAGCAGAATCCGCAGCGCCAGGGCGGTATAATAACAGCCATAATAACAAAAAAATAATAATAATCCGAATTTACGAATAATATCCGAATTCTCCGAATTGCGAATTCATCCGAATTAAATTATTCGGATGAATTCGTTTTCGCAGTATTCGGATAATAATTCGTAGGTTCGGATTATATTTCTATGAAATTAAAGACAAAAAAGATTATCTCAAAACGTTTTCAGATAACGAAAAATAAAAAAATTTTGCACAGAGCGCCGGGGCAGAATCATTTTAACGCTCGCGCGAATGGAGTCGCAATTAAAAAGAAGAGAAGGGATAAAGAAATGAGCAAGAGTTATGAGAGAACGATAAAAACCGCAATTCAATAAAAATTTTAAAAATTAAAAGTAAAATTAAGAAATAGAGAAATCAAGAAACATATATTATTTGTTTTTTTGTTTTTTTGTTTTCTTGTTTTTTTGAAGTTTATGCCAAGAGTAAAAAGAGGCAATGGTCATCTTAAAAGAAGAAAAAATATATTAAAGCAAGTAAAGGGTTATAAGTGGGGCAGGAAGAAACTTATAAAAATTGCGAAAACTGCTATCTCTAAAGCAGGCGCCGCGGCTTTAAAAGACAGAAGAGTGAAAAAGAGAGAAGCAAGAGCTTTGTGGCAAATTAAAATCGGGACATTGATAAAAGAAAACGGTCTAAGCTATTCTAAATTTATGGATAAATTTAAAAAAGCTGGTATGCAAATGGATAGAAAAGTATTAGCTGATCTCGCAGAAAATAATCCAAAGATTTTTATGAAGATTATAGAAGAAGTTAAATAGATTAGTTTTATATTTATGAAATCTAAAAAAATACTAATTGTAGTCTTAATTTTACTTGTTTTTTTTGTTGTTTCGGGGTGTGGGAGAAAAGAAATTAAAACATCCTCTAGTCCCCCTTTGGAAAAGGGGGAATAGCAAATGGAAACTGCGGCGAGCAGTTCTGAAATTGCTATGAGTACGGCGGAGACAAAAACAGGATATGAGGTTATAGAATCAGAAAAAATAGATTACGCGGATGAAATGGATGTGAGTTGTTAAAAGACTTTTGTAGATTATGATTATAAAGTAAAAATAAATTATCCTGCTGAATTAGAATTTAGTAAATTTAATGATAATTTGTATTTTGAAAAAAGTTATATAGTTTATTTTTTAGATACAAAAAAATTATATAATAGCAGTCTGGTAATGGAAATAAGAAATAATACTGATAATACAGCATATGAAAATTTTGATAATTGGAAAGATCCTATAAGTGAAATAAAACCGCGAGAAAAAAGACAAATAGGAAAATATAAAGGAATAGGTATAACAGAAAAAAATGGTATAGATTCTGTTGGATATTATTTATATAGACATCACATCGGGAAATGCAACCAAGATATAGGAAATAAGGCTAAGATATGGTATAATGCCGTGGTATGAAGAAGGCAAAAAGATTAACAAAAAAACAGAAAAAATGTCTCCATGATATCATTCCACTTTTCAAAAAATTTGGCTTAGAAAAAATGAATATCCAAAAATTGAAGTTTCAAATACAAAAAAGAATCGCAGCATCTACGGTTTTCTAAACATTAGAACGGGACAAGAGCATGCTTTTAAAACAGGATGGCAAAATATGTATATCACGGCAGAAGTTTTAAAAGAGCTAAGAAAAATTTATCCGCAACAAAAATTATTTATTATGCGGGATGGCGCAGGTTGGCATAGAGGAAGCAAAGTTCAAGAATTTATTTTGGAAGATAAAAATATTGAAACTTTTTACTTTCCCAGATATTCTCCGGAGGAAAATCCTCAGGAGCATGTCTGGAAAAGCGGAAGAAGCAATGTAACTCATAATAAATTTATTCAAGACATTGATATTACTACAGATGAGTTCGTTAAATACCTCAATAATAAAATTTTTCAATATTCTTTACAAGGTCTTGGTTGCAAGACATAATGTGATGTCTCTATATGCAAAATAATGGATTTTCAAAAAAAGAATTGATGTCTACACAATGAATAAATATGTATAGTACAAAAGGTTTTATTTTGAGAAATTACAACATCGGAGAAAATGACAAAGGGTATGTTATTTATACGGAAAATTATGGCAAAAAAATATTTTTTGCAAAAGGCGCGCGAAAAATTCAAAGCAAGCTTTCGCCTCATTTAGCGGAATTTGCTGAGGTGAATTTAGATTTTATAAAAGGCAGGAATAGCGATAAGTTAACAGGGGCGCAATTGGAAAAAAGTTTTAAATTTATTAAGAATGATTTAAGAAAAATTACAGTCGCGAATTTTGCTGTTGATGTTTTTGATAATTTAATAAAGTTAGAGCATCCTGATAAAGATGTTTATAATCTTTTGAGAGAAATTTTTAAAATATTAGATAAAGAGGAGAATATAAAAAGATGTTATTTTTCCGCAAATATTTTTATTTGGAAACTTTTAATTTTATTAGGATATAAGCCGGAATTAAATAAATGCGCGAAATGCGGATGTGATTTTACAGAAAAAATTTATTTAGATGCTATGAAATGCGAACTGTTTTGCGGGAAGTGCTATGGAGCTGGTCGGAGTGAAGAGCTGTATGACAATAGAGAGAACGCGCGCCTTGGAAAACCTCACATCAGCCCTCTCCTCCTGCCAGCGCAGGCGTGCAAAGGGGATGGAGTAATCAGCAGAAGTTCATTAAAATATTTGAAAGGCAATCCGCCATCTGCTGTTGATTGCGACGAAATAATAATTATTATTCAAAAATTTATCCGTTTGCATCTTGAGAAAGTTTTAAAAAGCGAGGCGTGGATAGAAAAATTATTTTAATTTTTTTGATAAACATTTGAATATTTAATTTAAACAAATATTAAAATGTTAAAAGAAGATTATTAATTTATGTCAAAAAATTATGAAGGATTGGGAGTTGACCCAGCTTTTAAAGAGCGAATCAACAAAGATGTGTTGGAAATGGGAAAAGATTGTAAAGATCATAATGTAAAAACTGAAGATAATGAGGAGAATTTAAGACAGTACATTGATGAGCAAAAAATTATAAAAGTGACAAACGATGAGATGGACATTCCTGAGGAGTATAAGGAAAAAATTTATCCATTGAAAGCATGGTCGATATGCTATAATTTTGAATACTTTGAAATGTTGTATATTGATAAGAAAGGAAATATTGCAGAAGTGAAAATCGGAGTAAAAAAGCTAGAGCAATTAAGAGGAGGGTTCGATGATGCATTACGAAAGGCTGGATTTAAAGTAGAGATTAATACAAGAGAATGTCCTGAATATGCATGGGTGCTTGAGCAAATAAATAAAAAACAAACAAGAGAAATTAAATGAATAAATGAGAAAAAAAGGGGGGTAATTATTAAATATATGATTTCAAAAAAATTAGAAAAATTTTTAGAAAAACATGGCATAGACTATGATTTACTTGAACACAAAACAGTTTATACCGCTTTTGACGCGGCGCAGACTTTAAAAAAGAAATTAGAAGAAATCGCAAAAACATTGTTTTTAAAAGCGGATAAGAAGTATGTTTTAATTGTAATTCCTGCGTCGCATCGCGCCGATTTAGTAAAACTAAAAAAAATGCTGAAAGTTGAAAAACTGGAAATTGTAAAAGAAACCGAGATGGCAAGCGCGCTTAATGTAAAACCGGGGGCGGTAACGCCTTTTGGGAAATTTCACGGCGTGCCCGTTTATGTTGATAAGGCTTTATTGAAAAGCAAGTTAATAGTAGCTTCAACTGGCAGTTTTTCAGAATCTATCTTAATGAAAACGAAAGATCTTTTGGAAACAGGAGCAGAAGTTGTCGGCGCGTTTGCGAAAAAACACGAATTCAAGAAAACCAAAAAACCCGTTGTGAAAGGAAAAGTTAAAATCAAAAAAGTTGTGGGGAGAAAAAAAAGAAATTAAGACCTGTCTGCGCAGGCAGGAATTGAGAAATTAAGAAATATGAATAAATTTGACAATAAAAAAATTAAAGATTTAATGACGCGGGGGGTGGTTGATGTTATTGTAAAAAAAAATTTGGAAGAAAAGTTAAGATCAGGGAAAAAGCTGCGCGTTAAATACGGGATTGATCCGACTGGTCCGAAAATTCATTTGGGCAGAGCGTCCACAATGCGCAAACTGGCAAAGTTTCAAGAACTCGGGCATCAAGTGGTCTTAATAGTGGGCGATTTTACCGCGCAGATAGGAGATGCGTCTGATAAGATGAACGAACGACCGATGCTTACGGATTTGCAGGTTAAGGAAAATATGAAAAATTATCTTCCGCAGATTGGGAAAATTATTGATGTTGAAAAAGCGGAAGTCCGTTATAATAGCGAGTGGCTTGGAAAACTGTCTTATGCCGATATCTGCCGTCAGGCGGATAATTTTTCCGTGGCGCAAATCTTAGACAGGGAAAATTTTTCAAAGAGAATAAAAGAAGGAACGCGAATTTCTTTGCGCGAACTTTTGTATCCTTTAATGCAAGGTTATGACAGCGTGGCAATTAATACTGACATTGAGATAGGCGGAAGCGATCAATTATTTAATGTTTTAGCTGGACGCGAGCTACAGCGCGCTTATGGGCAAGATGCGCAAAATATTATTACATTTAAGTTATTGGACGGGACTGACGGAAGAAAGATGAGTACCAGCTGGGGAAACATAATCTGCATTACTGATGATGCGGATAGTATTTACGGGAAAATTATGTCAATGCGCGATGAGCTAATTACGCAATATTTTGAACTTTGCACGGATGTGGAAATGGAAAAAATTAAGGAAATGGAGGCTGAAATTAGTAAAAATAAAATAAATCCGCGTGATTTGAAAATGTGGCTGGCACGGGAGATTGTTAAAATATATTATGATGGAACATCGGCTCTTGTGGCAGAGGAGAATTTTAAAAATGTTTTTCAGAAAAAAGAAATTCCTGATAAAGTAGAATCTTTTTTTACAAAAATTAAAAAATATAGTATACTAGATTTAGTAGTAGATTGCGGTTTTGCGAAAAGCAAAGGGGAAGCTCGCAGATTAGTTTTACAAAAAGGCATAAAAATTGACGGAAAAACAGTTGATGCCAGCGCGAAAGTTATAGAAATTACAGAGAAAGGAATTCTATTGCAAAAAGGAAAGAGATCTTTTATAAAAGTAAAAATAAAATAAAAAAATGAAGTTTATTATATCTTAGTTTTTAGAATTTAACGCAACTGGCACAGATGTTATAATTCATTTAATGCCATACATAAAGGTTATGGCGATAGATATTTAATTAACGCCTGTTGAAATAGTCGCAGAATGTCATTCCGACCGAGCGAACCAGACGCTCAAACGGCTGGTTCGTGAGTGGAGAGCCTGTCCTGAGCGAAGCCGAATGGAAATCTGTTTATTAAGCCAAATTTGGTACTGTCAACAGATCCCTCGGCTACGCTCGGGATGACGAAAATACTATTTCAACAGATACTAATTAACGCCTTAGCGCGAAATTGCTTAATGGCGACGGTGCCAAAATTAAACAATTTTGCGCAAATAGGTAAAATTTTATGTTTAAATTTAAAAAAAATTATGTTTTGGCTGCGGCGGTTTTTGTTTGTTTGTTTGGATTATTTAAGACAAGTCCTGCCAAGTGCGGAGTTGCGATTACCGACACTGACGGAGGCGTTAATTATTTTCAAAAAGGTCAAACATACACAGGGGCTTATTTCAGAGACACAACCGACGCGTATACTGACGCCTGCACAACAGGCAACTATTTAATGGAGTATTATGTTGCGGATAATGAGATTAAATATGACTCCTATGAATGTCCGAACGGCTGCAAAGACGACGCATGTGTTTTGGAACCAAAAAGAGGTCAAAAAATAGGCGACGTTGATGGCGATGGAAAGATTGCGAAAACTGATTCAGATATAGTTGCCAAAATAGACGCTGGCTTGATCTCTAAACCAACTGATATTTGCGCTGTTGATGCTGATCAGAATAAAAAAGTTGACACATTTGACGCGTTGGCTATCAGCGAAATAGTTGCCGGAACAAAGACAAGCCCCGGCAACTGCGGCAGTCCTGTTATAACATCCGGATCATCTGCGAAGTTTATTAAAGGAAATGCTTATACTATAGCTTTTAAGATAACAAACGCTGCTTTAGATTCAAAGTTGATTTATCGTTTAAATGATCCAAACGGCAGTTCGGCGGAAAATGCAACTTTTGACAAAACAAATACTGCATCTAGCAAGTTTTATCTTGACCAAAATAATGTTTTGACTTTTCTAATGTCTTTTTATCCTGCAAGTTCATGGACAGCCGGAGAATATAAAGCCGTCTTTGATGTTGAGACAAACGGCGTTAAATTAAGGGCAAATGAGATTAAATTGGAGATTTTAAATCCTCTTCCCGATCTCGCGATTGACGATATTTACAGCGACAACGGAAAATTGTCTGTTAAAATAAAAAACATAGGCAACGCCGAAGCCTCAGCGAATAAAGGGCATTTGTATATTTATATAGACGAACAGTTGAAATGGACTTATTCTTTGTCCACTTTAAGCGATCAAAAGTTTCGTTCCATCGGAGGAAGCTCTGTAATCCAGCCGCAAATTTTAACAGGCTCTCATACCATCAAAGCAACTCTTGATCCAAAATTTGAAATAGCCGAATCAAATGAGGATAATAATACTTTGACGAAGACTGTAAATTTTGGCGAGACATCTTCAAAGCCGGATTTGATTTTCGGGGATATTAATATTTCTACTGGCTTGGATGTGAATACAAAATGGCGCAAACTAACAGATGTAATAAGTCTTAATGTGAACGAAAGAGTTGTGGGAATTTTAGCAAATGTAAAAAATAATGGACAAAAAAATGCTGATTATATACAAACAGAAATAAAAATTGTTGATGCTGAAAATAATACAGTATATACAAATATTGAAATTGGTCAAAGGGATGAGATATTAAAAGTTGGCGAAGAAAAGGTAATCGGCGGCGGTTGGTCTTGGACGCCAACTAAGATTGGAAAATATACATTCGCATTTAATATTGATTCATCTAATTTAATAGATGAATCAAATGAAAACAATAATGTTTTCTACGGGTCTGTAATGGTAAGCGCGAATGCCATAACACCAAAGCAACTAACAATTTCCAACCTGCAAGTTCCAACTTCTCTAATTCGTCCAACCGCAGCCATAGTGTCATGGAATACAAATTTTTCAACAAATAGCAACGTGCATTATTGGAGCGCGGATAAAACGCAAGAAGATTGGAAAATTGACGATTATACCCAAACTAATCATTTAATAAAATTAAACGGCTTAAAACCATTCACAACATACTATTTTACAGTTACTTCAACAAAAGATGGGGGCGATAATAAGACTTCGGAACAAATGTCATTTACAACAACATCATTGGGAACCGTTATTGATAATAAAATAGACACAATAAACAACCTCGCGCAACATTTGAACGACAATAAATTTGATCAAATTTTAGAGGAAATAAAAACATTGAAAGATGTTATAAAAGAACAGCAAGCTCAAATTAAATATCTTACAAAACTAACCCAAGGCGTTAAAGAATTATCTGAAAAAGCGACTGACGCGATAAATAATTTCATAACCTACGGAGTTGACGAGAACACCAAAAGACTCGGCGCGGGAGAACGGGCGGCGGTGATGTATTCATACAAAGCGGCGTTTGATAAATTGCCTGAGAGCGAGACAGAGTTTGCCGACGCCATAAAAATCGCGAACGGCAGATGGCCGAGCATCACCAACCAAAACGCCGAAAACAGAGCCAAAGAACAGTTTCAAAAAGTTTACAAAAGAACCCCAGGTATGAATAACGCGCGCGATAACGCGGCGGTAACGATTATGTCTTACGGTTTGCGCCAAAGAGCTGAAAACAGAAATATGAACAGCGAACGCGCCGGAATAGCGATATTTAAAAGCATTTACAACAAATTGCCGCAAACAACAGAGGAATGGAATATAATGCAGGCGATAACATATTCGGGAGCGGCAAGGTAAGCGATTTATATGAAACGAAAAATAAACATTAATGAAATCATAAACTATTGGCAAAAAGGAGCTGAACGCAGTTTTGATACTGCTGAATTTTTATATAAAGGCAAAAGATTTTCTGATTGTTTGTTTTTTTGCCATTTAATGCTTGGAAAAATATTAAAAGGATTGATAGCGCAAAAGACAAAACAGCACGCGCCCTATATGCACGAATTGGATATTTTAGCTAAAAAAACGGAGTTGCCTTTAACCGATTTACAGCTTGAACAGCTAAAAATTATCAGTACGTTTAATATCGCGGCGCGGTATGATAGTATCAAAGAATCTTTTTATAAGAGAGCGACAAAAAAATATGCTGAAAAATATTTTTATGTTTCAAAAGAATTATTTTTATGGTTAAAAAAACAATACCCAAGAAAATAGAAAACGCAGTAAAAGATTATGCTCGCTATCTTGACAACGAAGGATTGCCAATAAAGAATATATATTTATATGGATCTTATGCGAAAGGCACAGCTCGGCGATGGAGCGATATTGATGTTTGCGTTATTTCTGCAAAATTTAACAAAGTGGATCCTTTGACTTATCTGTGGAAGAAAAAACGCAATAAAGACGTGGAGGCAATTATTTCCCCTGTCGGTTTTCATCCCAACGATTTTAGAGACGAGGACCCGCTGGCGTGGGAAATTAAAAAAACCGGAATTAAAATTCCCTTGCGGTAGCACGATGAAAAAACGGCTACAATGCGATTGTTGAAAGATAACAGCATAAAAGGAAAAATTATTTTAAAAGCAGAGGAAAATAGCGAGGCGTGGTATGTAAATCCAGATAATTTTAAAAGATATTTTCTGTGCCGTCCAACAGACGCTTTTAATGCGATGAAAAATATTGGTTTGGGAATTTTTAACAAGGATTTTGAGTTTGTGATATAAAATTTTATGAGAGCGCAAGATATAATGACAACAAAAATTATTTCTGTTAGACCAACGACGTCTATTGTATCAGTAGCTAAATTAATGGATCAATATGGCATTCATGGGGTTCCTGTGATTAGTGAAAACAATTTTCTAAAAGGGATAATAACAGAGTCGGATTTTTTTATTAAAAAACTGCCAAATTTTTATTTGCCATCTTATATTAATTTTTTAAATGATTTAGGATTTCCTGATAAAATACCAAAAAAGGAACAAAGCAAGCTTAAAAAAGTAATAGATGCTGCAGCAGAAGATATTATGACTAAGAATTGCGTTTCAATTTTACCTGCCATAGAGTTAAATAAAATAATCGGCATTTTTAAAAGTAAGCATATTTATACTTTGCCTGTTGTTGATGAAACAAAAAAAATAGTAGGCGTTATTACAATTGCGGATATTATTAAATTATTTAATAAATATTAAATCGTCGCTGTTGAAAAAGCCGTCTAATAATATAATGATAATAGAGATGATTTAATTAATGCAATATAAAAATATGATAAAAAAACGATTAATTGAGATGTCAGTGAAAAAAAATTACACATATCTGAAAACAAAATTCGCTTTAATTAAGAAGGCGAAAATAAAAAGTTATACAGGGATATTTATTATTGCTTTCTTGGCTGGAATAGCTGTGGCAATGATTTGGACTATTTCTAATAATTTTCACCCCTTTTCCAGCGCGGCAATCAGTAGTTCTTATATTGTAAAAATTAATAAGTCCTTTATCAAGAATGAGACAATAACCCCCTTCTCTTCTAAAACAGGTAAAATTTACGGGTTAAATATAAATATAGAAAATTTAAAATTGAATAACGCGACAAGTTCCATAAGAGTAATATTAGTTGATAATAAATCAAATGAATATTTAGTTTATGAGGCATATCCCTTAATTACTGATAATAATTTAGCAGTGAGCAATGCTTGCGCGGAGACCTGCGATTTAAACGGTATAACGCCGACTAATCTTAAAATACAAATCATTGACGCTTCATTGAAAATAAAGAATATTTCTATCATTATGACACAGAAAAAAATACGCAACCGTAGCGAGATAAATAAAGTTGAACAGACGAAAATTAAAAAAATGAATGCGCAGATTAAAAAGACAGGGAAAAAATGGATTGCCGGAGAAACTTCCATTTCCAAATTATCTTACGCGGAAAAGAAAAAATTATTTGTTAAAGAAGACGGCGCGCCGATGGATGAACTGCCCAATTTGCAGGGTTTTGAATATTATAAAGGCGGGATATTTGAAATTGATTCCAAAGTGAAAACCGCAAAAACAGGAGCGGTGAAATCTGCTTCAGTTTCAGTAACTTCAGCAAAGGAATGTACTGATTCTGATGGCGGGGAGAATTACTATACTAAAGGCACATTAAACTCTACGAGAGGACGGGCATTTACAGATATTTGTATTGATAATGACTCCATAAGAGAATATTGGTGTACAGAAGGTCGAGAGTTTAGTAGTGTAACCACTAGTACTATGTGTTTTAATGGCTGCAAAGATGGCGCTTGTATTTTTGAATGTAAAATAGACCGCATTATCGGCGATGCGGATGGCAATGGTTATCTTACTGAAACAGACGCCGAGTTGGTTTCTATGATAGACGCAGGATTGATTTCCCCACAGAATAATATTTGCTGTCTTGACGCTGATAGAAATGGCAAAGTAGATATATTGGACGCTTTAGCTATTGCGGAAATAGCCGCTGGTACAAGAACAAGTTCTGGGGTTTGGAATGGCAACTGTGATATAACTATTTCTAATTTGCCTGAAAAATGGGATTGGAGAAGTGTTAATGGAGAAAATTGGATGACACCGGTAAAAAATCAGGGAAGCGCTGGTACATGTTGGGCGCATGCTACAATGGGAGCGTTAGAATCCCAGATCAATTTATATTATAATCAACATTTGAATATTGATTTGTCGGAGCAGATGCTTGCGGACTGTAAAAATTATCCTCAAATAGAAGAACTTAAATTACCTGAAGAATGTGAGGGGTGTGACGGGGATAAATATTGTAGAATTATGCATTTAGGAATCGCCGATGAATTATGCGATCCTTATGCCGAAAGAAATTTTTCTTTTACCATAGAGGATAGCAAATGTGATTATGCCCACATTTGCTCTGATTGGAAAGATAGGGTATGGAAAAATTCGGATTTTCATGTTTATGCAGTTGGGAGAGGAATGTCTGATTGTGAAAAATATTCCATAAAAAAATATTCCATAAATTTAAGCGAAGCTGAATTTAAAAGAGTTCTTATTGAACGAGGTCCCATGAATAGCGCGTATCATATATGGAATCATGCAATGGTGTTAGCAGGATATGAAAATGATGTTATTAATAAAAAAACTGTATGGATTTTTAAAAATAGCTGGGGAGATGATTGGGGAGAGAATGGATACGCAAAAATATCTGCGCCATTATCATGGAAATATATACCATATGGTTCTTTGCCGCTTGGACCGTTTATTCCTCCGAAAGGGCAATCTTATGAAATTGCCTGCGTTGACAAGGATTATGATGATTATTGCAACTGGGGCATATCGGAAAACAAACCATCATCATGTCCGATGTTTTGCAAACCAGAAAAAGATTGTGATGATTCAAATTCGGAGTTAGGCGCGTTTGACGAGAATTATAATTGCCGAGTTTTTAAAAAAACAATAAACATGGAATGTAAATCAGGGCAAAAAATAGGAGATGTTAACGGCGATGGTCAAATTACTAATCAAGACGCTGATTTAGCGGCAAAAATAGATAGTAAACTTCTGTCAGCGCCTGAAAATATTTGTTGTTTGGATGTTGATCAAGATAAAGAGTTTAGCATCTTTGATGCCTTAGAAATTGCCGAAATCGCGCAAGGAAATAAAATGAGTCGGGGGATTTGCGAATAATCCATGATGTGCATAAGAGAATATCAAATAATGTGTTCGGAGTTTGGAGTTATTTTGCAAACTCCAAAAAATATGATAAAATGGAGTTATGTATACCAGAATACTAAAACCATTAAAAAACAAGAGTTTTTTCTTGTTATTAATATTAAAATATGATTATTTCAGGAGGAAGAAGATTTGATTTTGTCAGATTCTTCTTTATTTTTCTTGTATGGATTATTGGCGCATGGTTTATAATCCATAATGTCAACCTAGCAGACAGGGAAGGTTTCGCATTATTTAATGGAACATCTTATACAAGGGCGCAGAAAGCAGGGATAACAAATGGAATGGATATTGATCCGCCCAAGGCGGACAAGGAGTCAATGCCAAAAATGAATATAGAAAAATAATAGTTGCCGTATAGTGAATCCAGTTTAATTAAAAGTCAAAAATTAAAAGTTGAATTAAAAGTTATAAAATAAATTTTAAAATCCAAATTATGCCAAATAAATTTTTAAAATAATAAATTTTTTTGGATTTTTATATTTTGGCATTGAATTGAAATAATTTTTGAGCTTTGATGTTTGGATTTAATATTTTTCTATTTCTAATTTTATTTTTAACTTTTAATTTTAGATTTTTAACTTGCAAAATATGCCGTTACCTAGAATTTCAAGCGAAGAAACAGAAGAAAAGTTTTTAGATAAAATGAAAATGATAAAAGATGAGGAGCTTGAAAGGCATACGAGCGAGAAAGCTGTTGCTTTAGGTTTTTCGTATGTTGATTTAAGGGAGTTCCCTATCTCTCCCGAAGCGATTACTGTTATTCGCGAAGAAAAATCTCAAAAGCTAAATGTTGTATGTTTTTTTTATAATAGAGAAGAATTTAGGATTGGTTTTTCCGATGAAAAAAAAATAGAAGCAATAAAGGTATTATCAGAAGAGCTAAAAGAGAAATTGCATGCTAATGGAGCGCTTTATTTTATTTCTCAAAATAGTTTTTTGCGCGCTTTTAAAGTTTATAAAACAATCCCGAAGATAAAAGAAATTACCAGCGGTGTTAAAATAGCTCCTGAGGATATAAAAAAATTTCAGGAAGAAATTAAAGATTTTACAGAAGTACAGGAGAAAATAAAAAAGATTTCATTGACTGATTTAATGACTCTTATTATAGCCGTTGCTTTACAGGCTAATTCTTCAGATGTTCATATAGAAGCTGGAGAAAAAGATGTAAAATTAAGATTTAGAATAGACGGAATATTGCATGATGTCGCTAGTATTAAAAAAGAAGATTGGTCGAAAATTATTTCTAGAATAAAACTTATATCTAAGCTTAAGCTTAATGTTTCTGATAAGCCGCAAGATGGGCGATTTACTATTTATTTGGAATCTATAAATATAGATGTTCGTGTTTCCACTTTGCCTACGGCTTACGGAGAAAGCGCGGTTATGCGTATTTTAAGTTCAGGGGTGCAGGGGTTAGATTTTGAAAATTTAGGTTTGCGAAAAAAAGCTTACGCGGATCTTCAAAAAGAAATAAAAAAGCCAAATGGGATGATTATTACAACAGGTCCGACTGGAAGCGGTAAAACAACGACTTTGTATTCAATACTTAAAAAATTAAATTCTCCAGATATAAAAATAATAACATTAGAAGATCCTGTTGAATATAAATTAGCTGGAATAAATCAAAGCCAGATTGATAAGGGAAAAGATTATACTTTTGCGAAAGGATTGCGTTCTATCTTAAGGCAAGATCCTGATGTGGTTATGGTTGGGGAAATTCGGGATGATGAAACTGCTGATATCGCTATAAACGCGGCTTTAACTGGGCATTTAGTTGTATCTACAATTCATACGAATAGCGCGGCAGGCGCGATTCCACGTTTTTTAGCTCTTAACGCAAAACCATACCTTTTAGCTCCGTCGCTTAATGTTGTATTAGGTCAGCGCCTATTGCGCAGATTATGTCCAGAGTGCAAAGAGGAATATATTCCCACTGATGAAGAAAAAGCAGAAGTAGAAAAAACTCTTGCGGCGATCCCTTCTAATTCTTTAGAAAATCCTCCATCTTTTGATCAAATCAAGTTTTATAAAGGTAGGGGGTGTATAAAATGCCAAAATATAGGATATAAGGGGCGGGTTGGAATTTATGAAGTTATGGTTATAACAGAAGAGATTAGAGCTAAGATTTTAGAAGCGAAGGACATTTCAGAATATGCGATAGAGCAGATGGGGCAGAAATCAGGGATGCTCACTATGCGCCAAGACGGACTTTTAAAAGTGATAGAGTGCGTTACTACTTTAGAAGAGGTGTTTAGAGTGACGAAGTGATACTCAAAAAAACAAGAAAGCATTAAAACAAAAAAACAATTGGATTAGCCCTTGACATAATTTTCATTGTATATATAATGTATATATAATAAAAATAATCTATAAATATGACCACTGTTATAAATTTTAAAACTGACAAAAAAATTAAAACCCAAGCTCAAAAGATCGCTGAAGCGATGGGGCTGAATTTAAGCGATATTCTTAATATTTGCTTAAGAGGATTTGTGAAGAAAAAAGAGCTATATATTAGCTTGAATGAAGACGAGTCAAATCCTTCTGACGAACTGCTTGAGGCGGTAAATGAAGCCAGGGAAGAGTATAAGAGCGGAAAGATGAAAAAATTTAAAAGCATAGATGGTTTAATAGCTCACATAGAAAAAAGTTAAAACCGTTTTATGAATGTTTTTACTTCCAAAAAATTTGATAAAATGTTCAAAAAATGTCCTCAAGAAATAGTAACTACTCAGCACGGTTTCAGTGCCATTTGCTTAAAACCCCTAATTTTAAATAAAAATTAAATTCCAGCGCAAAGAATAAATCTTGTGAAGGCAAAATATTCCTTTAGCAAATGGCACTTTTGGAACTACTTGAGCAGT
>JAZDEU010000007.1:0-14820 GCA_043808545.1 bacterium
TCCTGCGTAAATTTCCGGAATAATTCAGTGTCCGCATTTTCATATTTTTTCACCATGCCGTCCAACCAATTCATATCAATGCAATAATGTCCGTCAATGATTTCTAAATTCTGCATCACACCTCGAAGTCCGGTAAGCTGGCAAAATCTTTTTTCGTCTTTCCACGCCTCAACTATAACATTATCCGTCAAAACGGCATGCTTGCGATATATAAATTTTTGAAAATTTGGTTTCATAGTGAAAAACCGCGATTTATAAACTGCAAGTAATTAAATTTCATTACTTCCAGTTCACATTTTAAAAATACTGTCATTTTTTCCTTATAAAATCGGCTTAAGCCCTAATTTTTGAATCCGCCCCACAAAATCTTTTACAGAATAGGAATGATGAGAAAATTGCGCTCCCTTTGATTTTAAAGAATAACCGCCCGGAATAGTCTGCGCTTCAGGGTTAGTTATACTAATTTGCTAAACTAAATAGGATTTGCTATAATAAAATAGTATATTATTAATTATTTTAATTATAGCAAAATCTATGTACAAAATCAAATTGTCCAAGTCAGAGCTTAGTAAGCTAAAAAGTAAAAAGAAAAAAGCAAAAGACAAAAAAATATATCTACGGTTACAATGCATCTACCTATCCCATAAGGGAAAAAGTCATAAAGAAATAGTCGAAAATTTAGGCGTTAATAAAAACAGTGTTACTGAATGGATTAAAATCTACATAGAAAAAGGCATGGGAGAATTAAGCCAGCCCATAGATTACAATCGCAGAACCTCTAAAATAGCGGATTATCTTGATAAAATTAAACAGGACGTACAAGAGAATACTATCTCAACATTAGCTGAATTACAAAGTTTTATTAAAGAAAAATATTCATTAGAAATCGAGCAAAGTTGGTTATTCAGATGTTGTAAAAAAAACTCAATTTGTCTTGCAAAAAAACTCGTATAACGCCTGGCAAAGCTCAAGATAAAAAGATTCAGGAAGAATTCAGAAAAATAATTTTGGAGACAATAGAAAAAGCGAAAAATGAAAATAGCGAAACCATATTCATTGATCCAACCCATCAGATTCATAACACAGTTAGCGGCTATTGCTGGCAAGAAAAGGGCAAGAACAATACAAAAATTATCCATTCAAATAGCGGCCGAAAGAGGATAAATATAATTGGAGCGATAAATGCTATTACTCATAAACCAACCACCATAATTACGGAAGATAATTGCGACAAAGAAATGATGAAACTATTATTAAGCGAAATTAGAAAAGATTACTCTGAGGCAAAAACTATATATGCTTTTTTAGATAATGCCAAATATTCCAGGAACAAAGATGTTTATGAACATGCAGAAACATTAAATATATCGTTAAAATTTCTTCCGCCCTATTCGCCAAATCTTAATCTAATTGAAAGACTATGGAAATTCTTAAAAAAGAAATTGAGGAAGAACAAATATTACGATACCTTTAAAAAATTCGAAAAAGCAATTTTTGAATTTTTTAGAGATATAGAACAGTATAAGGATGAGTTGAATAAATTATTGACACTCAATTTCGAGATTATATAATCCTATTTAGTTTAGCAAATTAGTATATACATATTTGAAAAATGAAAGGGTGGTTAGGGGTGAATTTCTATTTTTCAAAACTCCTTCGCGCGTTTTATTTCGGTGATTCCAATTTCTTTACCTCATTGCTTGTTAAAAGCGACTTCATCTGAATTATCGCAGTATTATTTAATTTTAAAAGCCTGACTTGTTGGGAATGTCCTTCGCGAATCAATAACGCATTCATGCTTTCAAGATTAGACAAAACTACCAACTGCTCAATTAAAGCATAATCTCTAATATTTCCTTTTAACTTTGGATTTTGCTCTCGCCACATTTTTGCAGTCATTCCAAATAAGGCAACATTAAGCAAATCTGCTTCATCGGCGTATTTCATATTAACCTGATCTTTTGTTAACTCTGGCGGAATCAGTTTTTCTTTTATAGCATCTGTATGAATTTGATAATTAATTTTTGCTAATGTTCTTTGAAGATTCCATTCTAATTTTTGCCTATTATTTTCCTCTTCCTTTAATCTCTGGAATTCCTTGATGAGATAAATTTTGAATTCAGCGCTAATCCATTCCGAATTCAAATGCAATATCTTTATGAGCATAAGTTCCGCCATATCTTCCTGTTGTAGCTTTTAATCCTATAGCTTTAGTTTTTTCTACCCATTCTTTTGCGCTTATTTTGTAATTATTCAAACCTGCCTTACTTTTAATTATGGCAAATTCGCCATAATTAAAATTTGGATTATAAATTCTTTCCCAAATACCCAAAAATTCAACTGTATTTCTATTTCTCAACCAGTCAGAAATAAAAAAATCACCATCTTTCGCTTTGAGCATATCAGTCAAAGAAATAAAATCACTGTTATTTTTAGTAAAAGTCACTATTTCTATTCCTTCAACTTTTATTTTTTGTCTTTTTGCCATGTTAGCTGATGTGCCATTAAATTTTATTCTTTAATAGTTTTTCCAAAAGCCATTTTTAATAAATTCACAATTAGTTCCTTATTTTTTGTTAAATCTTGTTTTGAGATTCTGATTCTGTACCTATTCCATTTATTATCATATTCCATTAAATCTAAGCTGGCATATTCAATTAGCTTATCTGTTTCCGCTGTCTGTTCTAGCCTTATTTCCATTGTGGTGTTTGATTTTTTCGGTCTAAAAATAACAAAATTATCAGGTTGCCCATCTTTAGCTAATCCAACATAAAATTTATTATATTTCAACTCATAACCGCTAGTAAATTCATTTATCATAGCTACCAGCTCATCTGCTATGGCCACTGTTTTTGCAGTACCTCTTTTTTCCCAATAGTTTCTATCTGTAGCTTCTTTAATTTCGTCTTCTTCAACCAACCCAAGACTAACTTCATTTAAAACAGTAGTAAAAGTTAGCCAATGATCATTTCCGTTTTTGTAAGTGTCCATCTTTATTGCAATTAACGGAATTGAACCATTGAAGATATTTATAACATTTAGAAATCTATTTGTTATATCCTCAGCAATGATAACGGCGCAGTGATCATATTGCGGATATCTTTTCTTTTCAATATCCCAGTATTCAATAGTTCTAATAATATGACTCTCATCTACTTTGCCAAGCTGTATTTCTACCTCGTATCTTCTTTCAGAATCAGAGTCTTGCAATAATAAATCTAATCTCCCAGCTTTTGGATGAATTCTTTCTTTGTCTTTTAATATCAAATCACCCAAGCCTAAAATAGACGGATCATTCGCAATAATTTCTTGTATCCACTTTTCAGTTAAAATTGGATGATTAACTAAATTAACTTTTTCCGGTCTGATTAGATTTATTTTGTCATTCATATTCTTTGGGTTATTTATTAAAAATGGCTTTTAAAATTTAATGGCATTTCAGCTAACTCGTTATTATGCAAACTTTCAATAATAAAATTCTAAAAATCACTCCTTTTCTTCATCAAACTATCAACCGCAGATTTATTTATAACAAATATAGTATCATCTTCTTCCCTTTTAGCGTAATAACTATTTCCATCATTTTCGCTCTTCCCGCCAATTATCAAATTTCTTTTTCCTCCATCTTCTAATTCAAGCCGAACAACTAAAGCCGCAGTTCCAAAACCAGCTTCTTTCGGAGTTTTTCCGTATATAATATCATCCGCTTTAAGCTTAGCTAAAGCATTTAAAACTGAAGACACTTTATCTTTATTAGCTTCTTTAGCAGAAGCATCATCCATTTTCCAGATTTCCCCGTCTTTCTTCATTGCGGCATTATTCGCCACATCCCGATATTTTAAAGCTAATTTATTAACTTTCTCCGTATCAAAATCATAAATTGTTAAATCTCTCCACTCTTCTTTGTCAAAATAATATCCTACATAACCGCGAGACAAATAAACGACATCTTCCCCGGCGATTCTTAAATAAGTGCTGTCAAAATCAGGACCGGCTTTTCCTATGAAAAAATCAGCGACTTTTTTATCGCCTACATATAAAATAACATCTGTTCCTTTGTCGTCAACTTCAAAATTAGCCTGCTTATCTTTATTTTCAGAAGCAATTATATATTTGTTTAATTCTAACGATTTCTTTATTAAAGTACTAACAGCTTCCTGATCGGCCAAAGCTCCGTTTTTTGTAGAAACTATCCAATTATCTCCTGATTTTTCTATAACTGTATCATTCCCTCCCCTTTTTATCTCTACCTTATCTATCTTTTCTTCCGCGACATTAGTAATTATTTTATTATCTTGACCTAGTTTTTCCTTATTAAAAGATTTATTTTTAATTACATAAGAAATTCCAAGCAACACAAGAAAAATCGCCAGTAAAATATAAGTCGTGCTCATCTTATCGCCGTCTTTCCTATCCTTAGTCTCAACCATCTCCGGTCTGAAATTAAAATCTTGATCCTCCGCGCTTTCATAATCAAACTTGCCGCCATCATCCATCTTATCATCCCGCCCCATATCAGAATTTTCTTCTGCTCTAATTTCATCCTCGCCTTCTTTTAGCCCATCATCTTCAAATTTTATTTCCACAGTATCGCTGTCCACGCTAACATAATTATACTCTGATTCAAACTGCGATTTTTTTTCATTTGTTTCTTCAGATTGATTCATACTGGCATCAGTATTTTCTGTTGTGTTTTTTTCTTCTTCCATAAAATATAATACTAATCTGCAAATCTTATGCAAATCTGCAAATTCGCGAATTCGCATATTTGTTGATTTGTATATTTGCAGATTAGCATTTCATTCGCAGATTTGTATTATATCTTTAGATTTGATCAGAAAATTTTCTTTTTTTACGCAAGAAATATCTTAAAAGTCCTGCTATTAAAACAATGATCGTTAAACCAAAAATATTGAAAAATTTAATGCTGTTATGCATTGAATCCGATAATTCTTTTATCGGTCTGTCGCTTACTCCTTTTGACCTTATCGTTATCAAAGATTCATCCATTGTTAAAGCATCTACCGCATTTTGGAAAAACAAAATGTTAGCATTAAAACGTTTTAAAAATCCATCTCTTGCAAAATCAGAATCACCGACAACAATTATTCTTCCATTTGAAGTTTCTTTTATAAATTGTTCGTCTTTCGTATTTTCTTCCATTCCTGCATCCTCGCTAGGTTTTTTAACAGGTTTTTCTTTATCATTAAAGTAGCTGGAAAATTTCCCGGAAACAAACACCGCTAAAGTTTTCTCCCCCTTGTTATCCTGGGTAAAATCATTTCTCTGCGGGCTTAAATTTTTTGAATTCTCTTCCGCCCATGAGTTCGCAGTTGTTTTTATAAGCTCTGTTATTTCTTTATCTTTTGCATTTTTTTCTGCAATTTCTACGGAGCTTGTCCATGGAAATACTGCTGATTCAAGCTGGGAAACTATAACACTATCTTTATTAAATCCATTTTTTAATACTTTAGGCCAAAATGGGTAAGAAGTAAAAAATTGAGAAAAACCGCTTGAAAAAGATGCCATCTCACAGCTAGGATCAAGAATAAAATTATTATTTAATTTAACTCCATAATGCTCTAATAAATCGCCAATGCCCGATTTATTAGGAGAAGCCTGCAGCATATCTCCGACATCAATGTTTTCCTGCAAAAATAATATGCTTTTGCCTTTCATTAAAAACTGGTCAATAATATATTTATCTCTTGGGCTGAATGCTTCTTTTGCTCCCGCGATTATTAAAGTATTAACATTGTCTGGAATTAAATCGCCATTTGCAAAATCAATAACTTGGACATTATATAGCTTTTGTAAATTCTGGCTAGCTATCGTTAAATCTTGATCTTTCTCTAATTCTCCCTGCCCTTTCAAAAAAGCCACCGTATAATCCTCTTTCTGCATTACTTTTTTAATCGCAGAAGTGAGCTGATATTCTAAATCATTGGTGCTGTCTAAAACTGGGATTACTTCCTTTTTAGTCCCGTAAATTACAGCTAATCCTAAATATCCGGTAGAAACTTCATATTTATCATTAGCTAACGAAGAAAATTGCAGTTCTGGAATTCCTAAATTTCTCGCCTCTTGCAAAGTCTTATCATCATCTTTCGGATCAACGTAAGTTACCTTAATTTTTCCATTAGAATAATTTCTATATACATCTATAATATCTTTTATTTCTTGCTTAGCGCTTATTAAATTAGAAGGCGCTTGCTTTGAGAAAAACCCTTTGATATTTATAATATCATCCAAATTTTTTACAGTATCTTTTGAAACTTGCGACACGCTGTAATCCTTATTTTGCGTTATGTCAAAATGGAAAAATATACTGCTGGCGATATAATTTATTAAAATTAAAATTCCAGCGATTATCGCTATCGTATAAAATACGTTTATTCCTTGTTTTGTTTTTCTGTTTATATTCATATAAAATTATTATTCAAATAGTTTAATTTAAATTTCATTATTATTTTATGTTAATAAAATCTTCGCAGATTATACGCTAATTATTACGCGGATACATCGCGGAAACTATTATCAGCGTATAATCCGCGTAGCTATCCGCGTATAATCCGCGTCTATTTCCAGTTTCTGCTTTCAATGCTTTTAACATTAAGGTATAAAAATAAAAATATAAAACTTACATAGTAAATCAAATCCCGTGAATCAATAAGCCCTTTGCCGATATTATTAAAATGCGCGCCAATTCCTAAAAACTGAAAAACAGGAACTATATTTCCACCCATTTTTTGAAGAACAAAATCGGCTCCGATTATAAATACCACGAAACAGCAAACTAAACCAATTAGAAAAGCGATTATCTGATTTTTAGTTAAAGATGAAATAAACAAACCTAAAGATAAATATGCGCCGCCCAACAAGATAGCGCCAATATAACCGCCTATTACCGGTCCCCAGTCCATATTGCCAAGCCTTGATACTGTTATCGGTATTGTTAAAGATAAAAGAAGAACAAATGATAAAAACACAAGACTTGATAAAAACTTTGCTAAAACCACTTCCCAATCTTTCACTGGCAATGTTAAAAGAAGCTCAATAGTCCCGCTTTTTTTCTCTTCAGCCCAAATTCTCATAGTTATAGCCGGGGATAAAAATAAAAATATCCACGGCAAGAGCATAAAATACTCCCTCATGCTAGCCTGATTTATTAAAAAGAAATTCTGGAAGAAAAGCCAGTTAGCTACTACCAAAAAAACCGCCGCAAAAATATAAGCGATTGGAGAGTTAAAATATGAAGCTAATTCTTTCTTGAAAATTGTTATTATATTTTTCATACTTCAGTTTTTATATAATTTCAAATTACAAAGCTCCAATTATTCCAAATCAAATCCAAACTTCAAAACTACAAATACACTATTTTTTGGATTTTAAAATTGAATTGGAATAATTTGGATTTTGGCATTTGGATTCAATATATTTTATTCTACTGTCAACTCTCTAAATACATCTTCAAGGCTCACAACTTCTCTCTTCATTTCCAGCATTGACCAGTTATTTTTTACAATGGTCATAAATACATATTCGCGAATATCCGCATTAGCGCCTACTGTTATTTGATAACCATAAATATCATCAGCTTCTTTATCTTTCTTCTTTACATCCTCAACATTTTCCATCAATTTCAATTTATCTATTACATCATTATAATTTCCTTTTACTTTTACATATAAAATCTCTTTTCTTTTTGCTTTTGAAATAAGTTCGCCAGTTGTTCCTTTTGCGACGATTTCGCCATTATTTATAATTACAACGCGATCGCAAGTAGCGCTAACTTCCTGCAAAATATGGGTGCTCAGTATTACAGTTTTATTTTCTCCGATTTTTTTAATTAAATTCCTGATTTCTACAATCTGGTTTGGATCCAGTCCGCTGGTCGGCTCATCTAAAACTAAAATCTCTGGATCATTGATCATCGCCTGAGCTAACCCGACTCTTTGCCTATATCCTTTAGATAACTCTCCGATCGGCTGTCTTACAACTTTTTTTAATCCGCAAAGATCAAATATCTTTCTCATCTTATAAAGCAATTCCTGCTTCTCTGCTCCCCTCATTTCCGCCATAAACTTTATATACTCAAAAACCTTCATGTCTTCATATAAAGGCACGCTTTCCGGCAAATAACCTATCATTTTTCTTATTTCTAATGAATTGTCTAAAATATTATAATTTCCAACCTTTATATTACCTTTCGTAGGCGCGATTAAACCAGTCAAAATCCTCATCGTTGTAGTTTTTCCAGCGCCGTTAGGTCCTAAAAAACCTAAAACTTCCCCTTTTTTAACTTCAAAAGAGATATTATCTATAACTAAATTTTCTCCGAATTTTTTTGATAAATTTTCTACGCTAATCATATTAAATTATAATCAAAATCTGCAAATGTTTATCCAAATGCTCCAAATGCGAATTTATCCAAATTATTCGGATAAATTCGTTTTCGTAGTATTCGAATACTATTCGTAGATTCGGATTATATATGAACCGAAAACTTAATTTTACTTTATTATTGCATTGTTATATTATAATGGAATACAAAATAATTGCAAGCGAAGTTATCCACAATGTTATCCACAGCGAGAACTATGTTAGGAGGTGTAAAAAAATAAAGTTCCATAATTTCGCTCAGATTTATGCCAGATTTGCTTTTAAAAAATTTAAGGAATAGCGAGCTATTTTGAGAATTTTTTGGAAGTAAAGATGGTATGAATATGAGATGAAATTGGGGAGGTTATTTTTTTACACCTCCTTATGTCCCTACTGCTTTTTACTCATACCGCAAAGCCTCAATCGGATCAAGCTTTGCCGCCTTGCGCGCAGGATAAATTCCGAATATTAAGCCAACTCCCCCGGAAACTCCTACAGACAAAATAATAGAGAATAAAGAAATAACTAAATCCCAATCATAGCCTAAATATTTTGCGGCGAGCGCTATAATGACAGAAATAACCGCGCCAATAATAATTCCGATAATTCCTGAAATCAGCGATATAATAACTGTTTCTACTAAAAATTGGCTCATTATGTGGGAGAATCTAGCGCCTATCGCCTTGCGCAAACCTATTTCTTTCGTTCTTTCGCTTACGGAAATAAGCATAATATTCATAATGCCTATTCCTCCTACTATTAAAGACAGCGCGGCAATAGCCGCCATAAAAAATTTTAATACATTCGTAATTGTAGTTAAAGTTTCTAAAGCCTGCGCCTGGCTCCTAATTGTAAAATCTGAAACCTCATCTTTTGCTATATCATGCCGCTCGCGAAGTAAAACATTTATATCATCAATCGTTCTATCAATATTTACGCCGTCATCAACTTTAACCCTTATAAAGCTAACATGATTTATGCCTAATAAAAGCTTCTGCGCGCTTGACACAGGTATGAAAACATAATCGTCTTGATTGATAAAACCCGCGGAGCCTCTTTCTTCTAAAACCCCGATAACGCGAAAACTTTCTCTTTTTATTTTCACTCTCTGATCTATCGCGTCTCCATCTCCAAAAATCTCTTGTTTTACTCCATAACCTAAAACAATAACTCTTGCAATTTCTTTTTCTTCCTGCTCATTTATAAATCTCCCTTCCGCCATCTTAACATCTTCAACATTTATATAATCCGCGGTAGTGCCAATAAAAGTAGTATCAGTATTTTCCGTACCCCAAGTTATAGTCCCAACTCCTTGGACATACGGTGCAACGGCAACAGCATTCGGGACATTCCCTTCTTTAGCGATTGCAAGCGTGTCTTCATAAGTTAAAGTAGTAATAGTTATCCCCAACGCAGAAGCAGGGGGGCCATCCTCATCGCTCGCGCCTGGAAGTATTCCTATTAAATTAGAGCCGACTCCTTTGATTTGGTTTAAAATTAAACTCTGCGCACCAGCTCCAACGGAAATAATAACTATAATTGAAGCAACGCCGATAACAATCCCGAGCATCGTTAAAAAGCTTCGGAATTTATTTGATAAGAGAGAGGTTATTGCTAATTTTGATGACTCTCGTAAATTCATATCTATTTTATCAGTTCATCTGAATGATTAGCTAAAATTTTATTCTTCACTTTTTCGTCAGATATAATTTTTCCATCAAAAACTTTAATAATCCTATCCGCATGCTCCGCGGTATATTTTTCATGAGTAACTAAAATTATAGTTCTGCCATCATCATTTAATTTCTGCATAATTTCCATAACTTGATGACCTGATTTACTGTCTAAATTTCCAGTAGGTTCATCGGCAAAAATAACTTCAGGATCATTAACTAAAGCGCGCGCAATTGCGACTCTTTGTTTTTCTCCGCCTGAAAGCTGGTTTGAAAAATGATCTAAGCGGTGTGTTAATCCCACATTTTCTAAAGCCTTTTTCGCCCGTTCTTTATGTTCAGATTTTTTTATTCTAGTTGAGTAAAGCAATGGCAATAAAACATTATCTAATACCGTCGTTCTTTGCAATAAATTAAAACTTTGAAAAATAAAACCAACATCAAAGTTGCGCATATCCGCGAGAGTATCATCATCTAAATCTTTCACATTTTTATCATTAAATTTATATACCCCGTTTGTAGCTTTATCCAAAAAACTCAAAATATGCATCAAAGTTGATTTTCCAGATCCCGACGGTCCCATAATAGAAACAAACTCTCCCTTTTTAATATCAAAACTAACGCCTCTCAAAACGGTTGTCACAACTTCATCATTTATATAATCTTTAGTTAAATTTTCAACATGTATTAACATAAAAAAAATTTCAATTTGCGCGGCAAGAACGCTGTTTTGTTGGTTCAATAAAAAAATGGAATCCAAGACCGTTCAGAATATTTCCCAAAGTAATCAATTGCGGATTGCCTTTGCAGGATAATGCGCGATATAAATTTTGGCGGTTAAGTTTTGTTTTTTGCGCCAATTGGCTAATCCCGCCACGCGCTTCCACCACATCCCGCAACGCTAATAAAAATGCTTCCGCATTATTATCTTTTTTATATTCTTCTAAAGCGACATTAAGATATGCGCTTGCCTCTTTAGAATCTTTGAGCGATTCTATTAAATAATCATTAAATTTTCTTGTTTTAGCCATATTATTTAAAATTTATTATTATAATCTTTCCAATATTCTTTGACTTTTTTAATATCTTTATTTTGCGAATTTTTATCTCCAGCGCATAAAAGCAAAATAATTTTATTATTAACTTCTCCAAAATATATTCTATAACCAGAACCAAATTTTAATCTTAATTCAAAAAGTCCGCTACCAATAGATTTGTAATCCCCTAAAATGCCAAGCTCCATTCGGCGCAATCTATTTTTAATTCTGGCTTTGATGACAATATCTTTAATTGCTTCCAGCCATTCTATAATCGGCTCTCTGCCGCCTGCATTTTGATATATTTCTAATATTTTAGGAGTTGGTTTTATTAACATACTAATTACATTTATATTGTAGCTTATATGCGACAAGATGTCAAGCAAATAAAAAAAATGCGTTGAGCCCAGTTCCCCTCTAGCAAGAAGGGACACCTGTCCGCCTTGGGCGGAGGGGTGTGTTTTAATTAAATCTCCCCAACCTCAATTTTCCGTATGTCAATATTAGTAATTCCCAGCCCCAAATTCCGCATAACCTTAAACGCGTCCGACGGCTTATTAAGAAAATAACCTTTCAGATCATTTGGATTAACATAATACGCCTCGCCTTTTTTCTCTACATCCAGCATTATTTTTCCAGCCAATCGGATTGGAAATTTTATGTTAAGATAATTTTCAAGCTCGGAGTGCTTAATTCCTAAACCCAAATTCCGCATAATGCTAAAAGCATCCGACGGCTTGCCCAAATAATATTTCTTTTTATTATCCGGATTCACATACCACCCCTCGCCCTTGCTCTCCACCTGCAATAAAATAGTCCCGCTCACCCGCTTTGATAATTTTTCGTCCGCTTTCGTAACCAGCGATTTTTCTTGTTCTATGACTTTTTGGGTTTCTGTTTTATTTTCGGCAATATATAAATTTAATGAATTAAGGGTGCTTAAATCAATATCTTCTAAAATTGAAGAAACACGAGAATAATTATTATTACTTCCACTATTGTACGCAATAGCGGAATTATTAAGCCAACTGTTGATTTTATTTACCGAAAGAACATACCCCATAGAATTTAAATCACCTTTCATTACAGCCGTGGGTATCCCCATAAAATTGCCATTTTTTAGATAAGCTCCACCCCCTGAATTTCCGTGCTCAATAATTGCAGTCGTTTTTAAATAATTTCCATCCACTCCGCTAAAATCCCCGCTGGTATAGGTTAGCTTTGTCCCAAACTTCGCAGGATACCCATAAGTTGTCATCATATCTCCTAACCGAAGATTGCCGCTATTGCCATTTGCAATATTGATCGCGGTGATAGTGCTATTGCTTGAATTTCTTAATTTTAGAATAGCCACATCCTCATCATTGGAAATTTTATAAATATCCGCTATCTGCCTATCATTAAAATATGGTTCATCGCCATAGTCATTAATAAAACCCACAAGACATCCTGCTGTCCCGTCAATCACATGTTTATTGGTTAAAATTAACCCAGTTGAATTTATAACTGTACCCGAACCTTGGCTTGCCATAGTTCGGCTAACAGGACAAATAAGCTTAACAGTCGCTTTTATTATTGAAGATTGATTTGTTATTCCTAAGTCCTCTGTCGGCGATTGTTGCTTGGGTTGATTTGGAGCTTCGCAATATTGCGATGTCGCGGGTGCCGCCGTCTCTGCGGAAGGACAATCAAAAGTTTTATTGCAACTTCTTGTTTGAACACCTTGCGGCGAGCAAGTTCCCCAGCTCCCGCATTGCCAAGTATCAGACGAACAAGGCGGGGTGTAAGTGCAGGACTGCGCAGTAGCCGGTGATTGCGTCCCGCCCTCGCAGTTTGAAATTTTTGTGCAAGTTCTTGCCTTTACACCGTTTGATGAGCAAGCGCCCCAGTCGCCGCAAGACCAGCTATTGGCAGTGCAAGACATTAGTTTTGGTTTTATTATAAAATTAAATTTATTACTTCTATTATTATTTTTATCAACAATTTGAATATATCCACTATCGGCATCACTTGGTAAAGTAAATTTAATACTTGTATTAGACCAATTACTTTTAGGTAAATCATCTGCTGTATTAATAATATTTTTTCCATTAATTTCAATCCTCATCTTTGGATAACAAAATATATAGCAATTTGCTTCATAAGAACCAAATCCAGAACCATACAGTACAACTTCTGTTTTTGGATAAATAATATTAGGTGAGATTGAAGTTATTGTTGGGATAGATATGGCGTAATCGCAACTTTGAGTTAAAACTGGATTACCGCCAGTACAACCCTCTGGAGAAGAATTTGTAATGGTTCTTGTTTGTGTGCTGTTGGTTTGACAATCAGACCAATCGGAATAAATCCAAGAATTACAGGATGGCGGCGTATAAGTACAAGTTTGTGATATTTCCGGCATTTGCGTGCCGCCGTCACAATTAGAAATTTTAGTACAAGTTCGGGTTTGACTGCCATTAACCGAACAATTACTCCAAATATTACAGGAATAATCACTGGCAGTGCAAGCGGGGGTGCATGATTGAGCTAATATAGGACTACCACCAGTGCAACCGTTTGGCAGAGAAGATAAAACCGCTCTTGTTTGCTGTCCTTCAATTGAGCAATTACTCCAATCAGAATATGTGAAAGAAGTACAAATAAGACCGGAAGTTAAAATGCCACGAACACAACTGCCCGTATTGTCGGCACTTGAACTATGGGTTCTTAAAATAAAATCAGATCCAATTACATTACCAAACCCTGGTTTAACTTCAAAATTAATTTGATTATCTGTCCAAGAGATGGGACCAAAATAAATATCAATTCCATCCGATCTCATTCCTCTATAAATTTCCCATTTGCTATTATTAATTTGTAAGTAGATCGTTTCGAGAATATTATCGCCAACACTTCTGTTTCCAAAATTATAACCAAAGACTTGAACTATGTCACCAGATGATGTTAAATTCATCGGCGTATATTCCGATCCAACGGTACAACTAGTTGATTGAAGATTAGATAGAGTGTAAGAATAATTTGCGGCATCTGCTTTATTAGTTAATAAAACAGTTAGTAATAACCATAAAAATAAAACTATAAACCTTTTTACATTAAACATATATTTTTAAATTATTCAGCCCTACCGCAATTTTTCAAGGAAAACTGCGACGGGGCAAAACAGAATTTATTTTTACCCGTCTCAAATTATTTAATAATTTAACCGGTTTTTTTGCTTCATTGACAAAACATCAGCCATTCTCATAAAACCATCAATGCGCGGCAGTCACACTAACGGGAACTGCCGACAACAATAAAACTATCTACCGTTCCCCGCTTCGGCTTTGCCGAATTTTTTATCATATCTTTTCACTAAATCCATCTGATCTTTATTTGCCTTGCCTGCAACTTCGCTCATAATTTTTTCCTGCTCTTGGGCGGTTTTAGAAAACTATTCAAATTTATTTTTTTAGTATTCTTCATAAGGGGACTGTCGCCAATTCGGAAATTCATTAAAATAAAAAAACAGCCAAAATGGCTGATAAAAATATAAAACTTATCGACAGATTTACTATGGAAAAAAGGTTATTTTTATGCTAAAATTTAAGTAAATTTAATAACTTTAATATTAAAATTAACTAACAAATCTATGGTAAAATTTGACAACAAAATAAATAAATTGCTCCTTGCGACTGAAGATGAAATTTTTGAAAAATTAGTAAAAAAAGATCATGCTTTTAGAAAAT
>JAZDEU010000008.1:0-13535 GCA_043808545.1 bacterium
TGGGATATTATAAAGAATGGAATAGAAAAAATAAACAACGATATGGGCTTTAGTTAATTGGACTTTTTTATAAAACGCTTTAAAACTGCGTTAATAACGCAGTTTTTTGTCGCCTTGCCCCATTAAACTAAAAGTTTAATAATTTATACTATTATAATAATTATTTACTAAAACTGCGCTTTATGATATTATGGCGTATTAAAATAGTTCATTGACAATTAAAGATTTCTTAACCCTTAATCAAACCAAAAAAGGAGAAAAAAAATGGAACTGCAAAAAAAAGAAAGCGAATTTTTAGAAAAAGGTTTGGAGAGGGCAGTTGAACAGTTTTTAATGCAAAAAAAACATCGCGTGGTTGAACGATGTTGAAGAATGTAAAAAAAGGCGAGAGCACATTCTTAATCAAGGGGAATGTGAATTGGAAAACCTCTTTTATTATTTGGGGTTTTCAAATACTGAAATGGGGTTTTCAACCTATGGAATGGGGTTGACGAGATTCGTAATACCAGCGCTTATTGTGCGCCGGGCAATGGCGCAAAATAAGAGACTAGAACAATTTGTTCTGGTTTTTCTACAACTTTTGGTTGATCTTAAGCCAAAAGTTGGGGAAAAAGTTGGGGAATTGGATTTTGTGCGGATGCTCATGGACGGTGATTAAGGCAGGGTATATCGGTTCTAATTTAAAATTGCTAATTTTAGCCAAAATTGTGAAAAGTTAATTTTGCTAATCTTAGCGAAATAATTTTTAGCATTAAATAGCCCTGGTGATTAAGGGGATTACTTACAAGGTTCAGCCGTTTAGCAAACTTGCTAAACGGCTTTTTTTATCCGCGCTTGAATTTTTTCTTATGAATTGTTTCCAGTAATTCCAATGTCGCCTGAACCGAAAGATTTTCACTATTTTTTAATATTACCCTATCGTCGCATTCATATTGCCACTTACAACATTCTTTACAAATTTTAATGGAAATTTCTTTCTATATAAAAGTCACACTCGCCACAGAATCATCCGCGACTTTAAATCGCATTAAACGAACTCCCTGAGTATCGCGGGCTGAAATATTTACGCTCTTCAATGGCAATCTTATAACCTGCCCGTGTGAAGATATAATAATTAAATCTTCATCTAAACTCTTATTATTTACAACAAACCCAGCGACGATTTTTCCAGTTTTAGAAGTAATCTTCGCAGTTTTAATCCCCGAACCTCCTCTTCCCTGGACTTTATAATTCTTCAAATTAGTCCTTTTCCCAAATCCATTCTTAGTCACGATTGTTAAATCAAAAGTCGTTTCTTTTAATTGAGAGGTTATAACATCCATACCAACGACTTTATCATCTTTCTTTAATTTAATCGCTCTTACTCCGCTAGCATTTCTACCCATAGCGCGCACATTTTTTTCTTTAAATCTTATTGACTGTCCGCCTGAAGTTATGAGAGTAAAATCATCCTCTCCAGTCGTCGTCTTAACCCATTCCAAAGAATCTTCTGGTTTGATCTTTATGGAAATAAGTCCATTGCTCCTGATATTAGAAAAGTCTTCTATGTTCACTTTCTTCATAACCCCTAATTCCGTTACCATAGCAAAATATTTATACCCCGCTAAATCAGCTAAAGGCATCACAGAGGCCACATTTTCTCCTATGGACAAATTTAAAAAATTCACAATCGCTTGCCCTTTTGCGGTTCTGGAAGACGAAGGGATGTCATACCCTTTCATCTTATAAACACGTCCTCTTGTTGTAAAAAATAATACGTCAGAATGGGTAGTGGCTGTAAAAAAATGTTCTACTATATCTTCCTCTTTTGTGGTAAGTCCAATTACTCCTTTACCTCCTCTCGCTTGAGTTTTAAATATTTCTGGAGGAAGTCTTTTTATGTATCCAGATTTTGTAATAACAACAACCATTGATTCATCTGGGACTAAATCTTCCTGTGAAAAATCGCCAACAGCGCCTTTTACAATTTTCGTCCTTCTATCATCGCTGTATTTTACTTTTATCTCTTCTAACTCGGTTTTTATTATTCCTAAAATCTTTTTCGCGGAAGCTAAAATTTCTTCTAATTCTTTTATTAACTTCCTCTTTTCTTTTAATTCCTCATCTATTTTTAATCGTTCCAAATTAGCTAAATTCTGCAATTTCATCTCTAAAATAGCAATACACTGCCGTTCGCTTAGTTTAAAACTATTCATTAAATTAACTTTTGCGACTTCTTTATCTTTTGATTTTTTAATCACAGCAATAACCTTATCTATATTATCAAGAGCTATTTTTAAGCCTTCCAAAATATGCGCTCTTTCTTTCGCTTTTTCTAATTCATACTCTGTTCGTCTTCTTACAATAACTTTTCTATGTTTTATGTATTCTTCCAATATAGCTTTTAACGTTAAAATTCGTGGCTGGATTCCGTCAACGAGCGCTAACATATTAAGATGGAAGCTTGTTTGCAAAGGAGTTAACTTAAAAAGTTTATTTAAAATCTTTTTCGGATATGTATCTTTTTTAAGTTCTATCACTACTCTGACTCCTTCTTTATTTGATTCATCCCGCAAATCTTTTATTCCATCAATCTTTTTCTCCTTTACTAAGTCAGCGATTTTTTCTAATAAAGCCGACTTGTTAACTTGATACGGAACTTCTGAAATAATTATTTGGAATTGACCTCCTTTAGTTTCATGTATATCAGTTTTTGCGCGCATTACAATTCCGCCTTTTCCTGTAGCATAAGCTTGCTTGATATCATTTACATTATAAATAATTCCGCCAGTCGGAAAATCCGGTCCTTTTACAAATTCCATTAAATCGTCAACGGTGCAATCTGGATTCTCAATTAAATACGCTATTCCTTCGCATAATTCTCTTAAGTTATGCGGCGGGATATTAGTCGCCATTCCGACAGCTATTCCCATCGTTCCGTTTAACAAAAGATTAGGCAGTTTCGCGGGCAAAACCGTGGGTTCCTTGTGCGATCCGTCATAATTAGGAATAAAATCAACTGTATTTTTTTCTATATCATAAAGAAGTTGCTCTGCGATTGCAGATAATTTCGCTTCAGTATATCTCATCGCCGCCGCAGAATCTCCATCCATTGAACCGAAATTACCTTGACCGTTAACTAACATATAACGCAATGAAAAAGGTTGCGCCATTCTAACCATTGAGTCATAAACAGCCGCATCTCCATGCGGATGATATTTGCCAAGAACTTCTCCGACCACAGTCGCTGATTTCCTGAATTTCACATTTGCTCTAAGCCCTATTGACCACATCGCATATAAAATTCTTCTATGAACAGGCTTTAACCCATCGCGGACATCAGGAAGCGCGCGGCTTACGATTACCGACATAGCATAATCAAGATAGCAAGCTTCCATCTCCCCTCCAATGCCTGTCTCTTCTAATTTTCCAATATTGTCTATCAATTTTTCTTGCAACATAAAAAAAGTTGCTGCATATTGGGACTGTCGCCAAACGCTTAGTGCGTCATTCTGAGCCCGAGCGCCAGGAGGGCGAAGAATCCCGTGTTTAAGCGAAAAAATTCTGGGATTCTTCGTCGTTCCTCCTCAGAATGACGCAAAACACCATTTGGCGACAGCCCCATATTTGGAGTCAGACTCACTAAGGAGTCTGACTCCAAATATACAAAACTAATTACTTTCTATAATCTTCTCTTTTAATTTTTCTATATCCTCAATGCTAATATCTATCTTATTTTTTTCTAATCCAGTTTCCATCTCTGTAGTAGCGCCAGTTTCCGCTTCGGTGCGAGCAGTCCCATCTTTCGTATCTGCTTCCTTATTATACTCTTCTACCACATTTTCAAAATTTTGATAAGATTTGTCAAAATCATCTTTTATCTTAGCCCATTCTTCATCCCTTTGCAGTTGCTTTATTGATAAATTTTCCAATAATATATTGTATTTTAGAAATATCGCCCAAACAGAAATTATAACAACCATAAAACAAGCAACAACTGCCCACATAATTTTTCTTTTTTCAGCTTCATTTTTTCTTTTTACCCACGCTATTTTTTTTTCGTTCGTCTTTTCATTCACCCTGTCTTTTGAATCCATTTTTTCATAATTAAAAAATTCTCTCTTCTTTTCAGAAATCATAACGGGAATAATTTCCTTTTCATTTTTTTCTTGCGCTTCCTCATTATTTTTCTTACCAAAAATATTTATCGGTATATTAAACTCTTCTTTTTTTTCTTTCTGGCTTGGCATATAAATATTTCAATATACAGGAATTTGAATATTCGGCGACTTCGGCGGCTTCCATAATACAAAATACTTATTACAAAATATTTTTCCCTACGGCGCCATAACAACCACTTCCATAACTCCCTGCGGCAAATCCTTTTCAACTAATTTTAATTTATCAACAGGTTCTGTTTTCGCCGTCCCCATCTCTTTTAAAAATTTATCCACTCCGTCTATATCTAAAATGATCCCTTCTGTCTTATAATGCATAGGAATAACAATTCTCGGCTCAATGGAGCTTATCAATTGACTTGCTTCTTTCGCGTCCAATGTATATTTTCCTCCGACTGGAACAAATAAAACATCAACTCCTTCTAACTTTTCTAATGCGCTTCCATTTAATAGATGTCCTAAATCTCCTAAATGCGCGAAACTAATTCCATCCATCTCTATGCGATAGATAATATTTTCTCCGCGCTCTTTCCCGCCTGCGTTATCATGATAAGAAGGCATCCCGTAAACAAACACTTTTTTTACTTCATATTCTCCGGGACTGTCTATAACAAAAACATCTCCCGTTGCCGCGCTAACATTAGAAACATTAGAATGGTCTTTGTGATTATGGCTTATAGTTACAATATCAGCAACCATCTTAGGAACTCTTAAACCAACGCTCTTATCATAAGGATCTGTAATTAAAACCGCTTGAGTTTCTTTTCCCTCTAATTTAAAACACGAATGACCTAAATAAGTTATGTACATAATACAATCTCAAACCTCAAATCTCAAAAGTCAAAAATTAAATAACAACGAAAGTACTGACAAGTAATTTTTGAGATTTTAATCTGTATTTTTAATATTTAATTTTTAAATCTTAAGATATATCTTTTTGCGTATGACTTTTTATCCCGCCTTTTTACATTTTTTAATTTCTAAATATTTTATTCCGCTATACTAACTTTTATCGCGCTTTTCATTCTCGGAATTTTTTCCCACCAAGACGGGGAAATTTCTATCTCAACATTTTTTATTTCTTTAAACATTTTAAAATAAGCTAATGCTTCTTCTTTTGAAAGTCCTGTAAAATTTTCTTTAGCTAAAATTTCATTATTCGCGTCAATAGCAGTTTTCCCCGCGAGCATAACCCTGATGTTGGCAGTTTTGCTCTCAATGTCATATTTCTCAATTGAATATATTAAATTATCTTTGCTTATATTATTGACTAAAATTCTCCCTTTTGCCATAGTCTCTGACAATTTAGTTTTGGCAAGATTAAATAATTTATCTTCATCAAATAAAACCGCTGTAAATTTCGCGTTCATCGCGCAAATAAATTTATCGCTTCTGTCGCCTTCTTTTTTATCTATCTCAAATTTTATAATTTCTTTATCTATGCCCTTAGATAATATTTTCTCTCCTGTTTTCGCGTTTTCCGCGAATTGTAATAAAACTTTTTTAAATAATATATCTAAGGTATTATCTCTCGCCTTTTCAATATCATAATTAGTAATAACTTTTACTTTCTTTTTTTCTGGATCAATCGTACTATCTAACTCGCCATATATTTTTTCTTGCAAAGATTCTCCTAAACCTGGAATTGTTAATTTTCCAGGCGCTATCGCGCTTTTAACCGCAGAAGCGTCATCCGCGTAAAATGCTGCTTCTATTTTTTCATTAGCAGGGATTAAAGCGGAATTTTTAAGCCTGAACAAAATCCCATCTTCTGTTAAAAATCTGGTTGTCGCGACTAATTTTTGTTCTCTGGAGTTATTATTTATAATAGTTATATTAGATTCCACTTTATCTAATGTTTCCTCTATTTCTGTATCTGCTAAATTTTCCACTGTGTCAGCTAAATCAATTTGCATAATCCTTCCTTTGAGTTCATTTTTTAATGATGCGTTTTCTTTTACATCAACTATAAATTCCGTATTCGCAATTTCATAATTAGGAGTGATTTTTATTACCGCCTTCCTTTTAGAAACATACAGGATGGCAAAAAACAAAATTATGCTAACAATAAAAAAATTAAGAGCAATCTTGCGATATAAATCATGATGAACGCTAATTGCTTTTTTCTTTTTAGTCTTTGGCATATAAATATAATACTAATCTGCAAATTGTATGCAAATCTACAAATATGCAAATTTACAAATTATTTATTGACTCTTATTTTTATGTTTTCTTGCTTTTTTGTTTTTTTGCTTTCTTGAATTGTGTGGGCATATCCCGACTCGAACGGGAGACCTTTACGATGTCAACGTAACGCTCTAACCAACTGAGCTATATGCCCAAATTAAGGGAGCGTAAAAAAATAAAGTTTCGGAATTTCGCTCAGATTTGCGCCAAATTTGCTTTTTAAAAATTTAAAACTTCAATTTCCCAACTTCCACTTCAATTTTTACGCCATCATCTATTTTTAAATTAATCGTCTGTTTTAAAACATTCCACCCTAAAACCGCGTATTCCTTTCCTTCGTATGTAACTTTAGAGCCTACCGAAGGAAGTTTAGCTGATAATTCTTTATACCCATCCTTTTCATAATTTAAACAGCACATAAGCCTTCCGCAAATGCCTGAAATTCTATCCGCTCCGCGATGGGATATTTGCTGAACTTCCGCGGCTTCCGAACCTACGCTCGCTAATTCCTTTAAAAATTTTTTGCAACAAAGATCGCGTCCGCAAACGCCTAAATTCCCAGAAACTTTCGCCTCATCGCGGATTCCTATCTGATGCATTCTGATAGATTTTCTAAAACGCCTGTTAAGCATTTTAACTAACTCCCTAAAATCAACTCTTCCCTCGGAAATAAAAGCAAAAATTATCCTTTGACCATCGTACGAAACATAAACATCAACAAGCTTCATCTCTAATTTCAAATTTCCTATGCATTCTCTGCAATATTCAAAATACTGACTCTTGTTTTCTTGCTGAGTTTTAAAATCCGCTAAATCGCTTTGATTCGCTTTTCTTTTTATAATGTTATTCTCGCCTTCTCCCAGATTTCCCCTTTTTTCTATCTCTTTTATATCTAAAATTTCTCCTAACTCGGGAGTATTGTTAAGGGTGTCTTCAATAATTACAAAATCACATTTTTTTATTTCGCCTAAATCTTCCTTTAACTCAAAAATCTGCGGAGAATCCCACTCTGTTATTTTAACTTCTGCTATACGCATACAATAAACTCAAAACTTAATAAAATTTTTAATTCTTAATTTTGTAATTTTTAAATAATTTTCTAATGTCTTAATTTATAATGCCGCAAACAATCTTTGTTTTAGAAAAATTTTTAATTTCTAATATTTCACTTGTTTAAAAATTAAAAATTCAAGCATTATTTAAAAATTGAAAATTATAAAATTAAAAATTCTTTCTCGGTAATATTAAAATTTCTCTGCGATAAATTAAATTTGGTATCTAGTAAACCGCCCAACCTCAATTTTTTCTCCAATCTTCGCTACCGCCTCCGCGATAATTTGCTCTACTTTCTTTTTATCATCTCTGATAAAAGGCTGGTTTAATAAACAAACTTCCTCGTAATATTTAGCAACTTTTCCTGATAAAATTTTCTCAATCATATTCTCTGGTTTTCCTTCTTTTTTTAATTGCTCTCTGTAAACATCCATCTCCCTTTCTAAAACATCACTAGGGACATCTTCAGCTTTAACATATAGCGGTTGCGCGGCGGCAATATGCATAGCTAAAGTATGCGCTAAATCTTCAAATTCCTGATTGCGCGCGACAAAATCAGTTTCGCAATTAAGCTGCAATAAAACTCCGACTTTCCCGCCAGCATGAATATAAGCATGAATAATGCCTTCTTTAGCTGTTCTTTCAGCGCTCTTTTTCGCCGCTTTTAATTCTCCTTTTTTTCTTAAATAATCAATCGCTTTCTCTACATCGCCCCCTGTTTCATCTAAAGCTTTTTTGCAATCTAACATCCCTAATCCGGTCATCTCTCTTAATTTTAATATTATTTGCGAGTCCATATTTCTCAAAAAAACAATAAAACAAAAAAACAAAAAACAATTATTTTGTTTATACTGCTTATTGCTAAAAATTAAATGTTCATTATTAAAATTTCTAATTTTTAATTTTTAATTTCCTCTTTTTTTCCCTCATTTACCGCTTCCGCGACTAGGCGGGTAATAATTTCAATAGATTTCAGCGCGTCGTCATTCGCAGGGATCGGATAGTTTATATCGCTTAAATTAGAGTTAGTATCGCATATCGCAATTACGGGGATATGCATTTTTATAGCTTCTCTTATAGCTATTTTATCTTTTTTAGTATCAACAACAAAAATTAAATCAGGCAATTTATTTAAATTTACAAGTCCGCCGACTAATCCTTCCAGCTTATCTATCTCTTTCTTAAACTTCATTTTTTCATGCTTTGTATATTTATCTAATTCTCCTTTTTCTAACTTATCTTTCAGATCAATATATTTTTTAATATTTTTCTTAAAAACCCCGTAGTTCGTAAAAAATCCTCCAATCCATCTATTCGCGATATACGGCATTTTGCATTCTTCCGCATATTTTTTTATCGCCTTTTGCGCCTGTTTTTTCGTACCGACAAAAAGAATAGTTTTATTCTCTTCGCTTAATTTTTTTACAACATTTAAAGCTTCCTGCAATTTTTCAGCAGTCTGGTTTAAATCAAGAATGTTAATGCCCCCTCTAGTCGTATAAATAAATGGAGCCATCTTAGGATGCCTTTTGGAGCTTTTGTGTCCAAAATGCATACCTGCTTTTAGCATCTCTGCTAATGTAGGAATTTTTGACATATTTCTTTTTTATGCAATACGCTCGTTAAGAGACGGCAAAAAATAAAAAATCTTGCTGTTTCTTAAGCAATTTGCCCTCTATCCCCTGTTTATTCCGCTAATTGCGAAACAAAGAAATAATAAAGAGGATATGTGGTTTTGTTTATAATGCTTTTAAAATAACATATTCTGCTAAATATTGCAAGAATTTAAAACAAAAATGCCTATAATCCTTTTATTCTAGCTAACAAGAGAGGAAATGATCTCCCCCGCTTTGCAGGGCTACCCTGCCTATTTTAACAATAAAAGACAGCTGCCAAAAACAAGAAAAGGAATTAGCAATGCAGATACTATCCCGACAGCGATAAATCTTCTGCCTCTTTTAAAAAATATGACAGGCGCTGCAACAATAGCCGCTATCGGAATAAAATAAATTACCCAAACCATACTCGCGAAATAAAATAATAACGGCGCAAAACTAATGACAATTGAGTATAAAAACAATAAAATTATAATACCGAAAAATCCAATTAAAAAATCTTTCGCTTTTTTATCTTTTGAAGTATGATAATCATCTTTCTTAAAATTACTATGAATATTTTTTCCTTCTTGTTTTTTATTTTCTTCCATATAATTTTAATTTAAAAATTAAATTTATAATATTATCCCTAATTAAATAAATAATAACACAGATTGAAATTATTTGAAATACGGTTAAACCTGCGAAAGCAACCGGTTCAACTCTTATAAATTCTATGAAAAATCTAAAAACAAAATAAGAAATCATTAATACTTTAAAAAGCTGTCCTGGTTTAATATCCTCTCTGTCTTTTATTTTTTCCAAATAAATAAACATAGCGAACATAAACAATGATTCATAAATCTGCGTAGGATGCCGTAAAACGCCATCACCGAAATTTACACCCCATAGCAAAGAGGTTTGCTTACCGTAGCAACAACCGCGAAAAAAACAGCCTAGCCGACCGATAGAAACTCCGATAGCAATCGCTGGAGCAAATAAATTTCCTCTCTTTTCTTTTATTCCTAATACTTTTTTAGTTAAAATTGCGCCAATGGTTCCTCCAATCAGTCCCCCGACAATCGTCCGTCCGGAAAAAAATACTTCTAAATTATAAGAATTAGAAATGATATATCTGTAATCAATAGCCCATTGTAAAATCTTTGCTCCAAGTATCCCGCCCGCCAATGATCCGATAACTATGAAAAAACCATTTTCATTTAAACTTTTTTTGCGTTTTGCTTCATAAAAATAAACCGCGATGCCGACTAATAATCCTAGTAATACAAAAAAAGAATAAGAAGGAACTTTAAAATTGCCAATATGAAATAAAATTGGTTTTATCCCCCAATTCTCAGGATGGTAATGATTATCAATCATGCTTTTTTATAAATGCGCAACAATTTTCATTTGTGGCGCATTCGTATAATTTTGAAGCTGGACAAAATCCAAGCGCTGAAATAGTTTTGAGAAGCGCGAAAATAAATACCGCAGTCCAGCCGATTTTCTCGTTTGCAAAATATAAAAAAAATAAGCAGATCAAACTAAAAATACTGCCCATACTATGGGCAAACCTCATTGCATGCTCATTTAAAATTTCATCTTTGGATTTTTTTATTTTATTAAAAGTATAACCGTATAATAAAATCATCGGGGCTTTTTTGATTTTAAATATAGCCGACAATAAAAAAATTAAAAAAACAAGAACAAGAATAAATTTGAGGTGTAAAATCAGCGACAGCCATATTAAAATAGCCATGCTATATCTGCAAAAAACAAAAGCTGCTTTTGGGACTGCTACCGGTTTATATTTTTTCATAATTTTTTTATTTTAGAGCCTGTCTTAGGGAAAAACATCCATGTTTTTATTTGATAATTTTTATAATTTTCAAATTCTCTAACAAGTAAATTTTCTTCCTGTTTCGCCCTGTAATACATAAACGGAATAAAAATTAAGATATTCGCTAAAAACGCGGAAAAATTAGAATAAACTAAACTTGCGCCAAAAAACATCCAGATTATTGAAGCATAAAGAGGATGTCTGACAAAACTATAAACGCCATTTGAAACGAAATAATGATCTTTATAAATTTTTATTTGATTTGACCAATTTCTCCCTAAATTTATCCTGCCTTTTATGTTTACCGCGCAACCTATGATTAAAATTAATAGCCCCGCCGTCATTATGAAAAATTTTAACGGTAAAAAATTAATATTTATTTTCCCGATGCTAAATCTGATCAAAATATAGAAAAATAAAAAAAATAAAAACATTGTCCCTGTTTCTACGATGCTTTTCTTCTCTTTTTTTACTGCGCTTCTTTTCTGGAACTCAACAAAATCTATTAGAACCGCGATAAAAATTAAAGATACGCAAAAAGAAGCAATTATATTACTAATCAAATAAAAAATTTTTTCAGGACTATCAAATAAAATATTAGAATTAAAAAGCATATTTTATTTCCTATATAAAATATTATAAGAAGAAAAAGGAATTTTTTTTAAATCGGGGGTGATAATATGTATGCATTCTTTTTTCATTGACTTCATATCAAAATTATAAGAATCAACAAATGAAGTAACGCTTATTCTGAAAGCATTTTCGTTTATATATTCTATCTTATCTTTTTCTGACTTAAACAAATAACTGCCAGGTATAATTTTTTTAAATTTCTTTAATAATGATGAATAATTACAGCAACAATCGTTTGAAGAAAGCATATTTTTCGCTACATCCTTCAAGAAATCTTCAGGATCAAATTTAAAAGTATTTCTAATCACCGGCAAATAATTTTTAATATCTAAATCTCGCGTTAGAGGGATGAATGCGTCTCTTACTCTATACAAGTAAGTTATGGCGACCCTGTCAACATTGCACGGCAAGGGAATAAAATCATTTTTCTTGATCATCCCATTTGTTTGCTTCTCAATATTGTTAATAATTCCAGTAATGGTAATCCTATTTTTTCTATAAACATCGCCAAGCCGTCCGAAAAAAGCTACGGGCTGAAAATTTATGCCTCGTATGTATTTTGTATTTATTCCAAATTCAACAATTTTTCCAATTTCTTGATCATTTATTCCTCTTTCAATTGTGGAAACAAGCGTAATTGGAATTTTATATTTAGCTAAATTTTTAATAGCTCTCATCTTTACTTCTAATAAATTTTTCCCGCGAAAATGTTTATATGTTTTTTCATCAAATCCGTCAAATTGAAAATAAATTTCAAAATTACCTTCAAATTGATTTAATTCTTTTACAAAATTCTCGTCTTCGGCTATTCGAAGTCCGTTAGTATTTAACATTACATATTTTATCTTCTTTTTTCTCGCGAGTCTTATGATTTCAATAATATCAGGATGCGTTGTCGGCTCGCCTCCGCTGATTTGTAAAATTTCAGCATTGCCGAATTCAGAATCAAGAAAAAAATCTAACATTTTATCAATTTTTTCAAATTCTAGATGTTCGCCAACCCCGCTATTCGCATAGCATGCGGGGCATTTTAAATCGCAATCTTTTGTTATTTCAATAAGTCCGATGCAGGTATGCTGCTCATGCTCCGGGCAAAGTCCGCAATCAAAAAGACAACCATTTTTTCGGATGGTTTGCGTTTTTGAAATTGAACCGGGTTTTGTATAAAGCATTCTGCTTAAATAATATTGAGCATCTTCTTCTAATATTTCCTCCTGCTCGCCATGTTCAAAATAATATTTCAAGACGAAAATTTTATTATCTTTTAAAATAATTTTTGCGTCAACTCTTTTCATGCAAATCGGGCAAAGGCTTATTGTACTCTCAATAAATTGATAATTCTTTTGATTATTAGACATGTTTATTTTTTCTTTGAACTTCAAAAGAGATAAAAATTAATTTCCTCTGAATTTTAATTGGTCGGGCTGGCGGGATTTGAACCCGCGGCCTCGTCGTCCCGAACGACGCGCGCTAGCCAACTGCGCTACAGCCCGAAAGTCAACAAAACAAAAAAACACCGCACAGTTATCTAATCACATGGTCATTTCGTCCCGTCAGAGTCTCCTTGTAATCAAGGGACTCTGACGATCATTTAAACTAACTTACAGCCGCTGTTCAATATACTGCCGAAAACTTAAAATCCTCTGCGCATCATCCGGCTTTATTAAAAATGGTAAAACATCTTTTGCTAATTCTTCCATCTTCAAATCACTCGCCGCATCTAATAATTTTTCTTTCAATTGTTTTTTATTTTTTATTTCCAATTTAAAATCCAAATATTCAAAATTAAAATCAGTTCTCCCAAGCAAATAAACCAAATCAAAAAAATCTCTTCCCTTTGCCCTTTTTCTTCCTAAAATAGCGCCGACTTTCTGCGATAAAATTATCTCAATAGGCGTTAATTTAAATGGGTCTTCTCCCAAACGTGTTGGTAAAATATAGATTAAATTTCTTTTAGCATACAGGACAAAACTTTTAACCGTAAATATTCTTCATCTTGCAGACCATATGCTCTGCGCTGGAATACACGGATCTTGTTGTTAAGTCCTTCCACAAATCCAAGCGCTACTT
>JAZDEU010000009.1:0-18588 GCA_043808545.1 bacterium
ATTCATCCAGCAACTTCTTAATTTTTTTCATGATTTAATTATACCAAAATTTTAACTCATTAAAAAGATGTTTTATTCGTTAACTAAAAGAAATTTATCAATTTTAAATATCTAATTTACCCACACGTTTGGGAGAAGACCCGAAAATTCAAAAGATAAATAGCGAAAATCTAACTAAAGATGAATTTGAGATAAAACTTTTAGAACTAATCATGCCAGAGCATTATGCGGAAAAGCCGACATTCAGACAAATTATATCTCATAATATTCGTTATAAAGATGAAAATATGAATAATACGCTAAAAACATTAGATAAATACACGACTGATGCGGAATATGAGACATTGTATTTATTCTTATTTGGATGTGATTTTACTAGAGGCAATTTAAGACAGTCAATATTAGAGAAAATAAAACAGGAGAATATCTATAAAAAAAGATTAGAAAAGCAAGAAACTAAAGCAGCTTACGAAACATCTCTTTCTCTTATTAATTCTGAAATAGAAGATCTAAATAATAAGAAAGCCAATTTTAATTTAAACGAAAATTTTGAAAATGATTTAGATAGATTAAATAAAACGAAATATGAGATTAATAAAATAAGTTTAGAAATAAGTAAAATCACAATTAGAAAAGATTTAATTATTGAAGCTGAACAAGAATTGAATTCCAGAAAATCTGACATTGATTTGCGGCAGTTAGAATTAATTTATCGTCAGGCCACTAATCAAATAAGCGGTATTCAAAAGACATTTGACGATCTTGTCAATTATCATAATCAGATGATTATTGAAAAAGTAAAATTTATAAAGAAAGAACTGCCAGATTTAGAAAAAAATATACAAAATAGACAAGAGTCTTTAAAAAAACAATTGCAAGAAGAAAAAAAATTAGCTTCTGAAATAACCAAGAGCGATTCTTTTGAAGAATTGGAAAATTTGATTGTTGAATTAAATGAAAAATTTAGAAAAAAAGGGGAGTATGAAACCATTGTTAAACAGTTAGAAGGGGTTGAAGATAATATTAAAAATTACACTAAACAACTTAATGAAATAGATAACGAATTGTTCTCAGATGATTTTAAACAGAATGTAAGAAGTCAACTTGATAAATTTAATAAATATTTTGCTTCTATATCTGAACGGCTGTATGGTGAAAAATACGCTGTTAAAGCTGATGTTCTTACTAAAAATAATCAACAATTATATAAATTCAGTTCATTTAACGCAAATATGAGTTCTGGTAAAAAACAGGGCGAAATTTCTTGTTTTGATATTGCATATACACTGTTTGCTGATGAAGAAAATATTCCTTGCCTGCACTTTTTATTAAATGATAAGAAAGAATTGATGCATGATAATCAATTAGTAAAAATTGCTGAATTTGTTAATAACAGCAATATTCAATTTGTAGCATCAATATTAAAAGACAAACTTCCTGAAGAACTAAATAATGAAGATTATTTTATTGTAAAACTTTCTCATCAAGATAAGTTGTTTAGGATCGAGAATCAATGATTTTTTATTAATTATGACAATGGACATTATGCAATATAATAAGCAAGGTGTTACAAAAATCCCTCAAAAAGAGGAATTTTTGTTATATGGTTATATTTTGACTAAATGTTAAAAATCACATATACTAACTAATAAGTTGAGACTTCAGCTATCGGTTAATATAGTAAAGCTATGAATCATTGAAATAATCAGAAAATGCGGACATTTTTGGCATCTTTGATGTTTTAATGAAATAAAAATAATTGCCATGCAACCAGATAATTTTCAAAAAAGTTTATTGAGGTATACAGAAGATTTCCGAAAAATTTTAGCCGCACCTTCAGGCGATTGGACGGTTAAAGGATTTATTGATGTCGCAAAAAATATTTATACGATTTCTGTTGACACAAAAGTTATTTCTAAAATTATTGAATTGATGATGTTTCCTGTCTTGCAGAAATTCGCAAAAGAAAATAGTTTTGAAATGCATTTTTGCACTGAACAGAATCATTACCCCGACATTACTTTTATAACAAAGAATAAACAGAAAATAGCCCTTGATTTAAAAAGCACTTATAGAAAAGAAAATGGGGATGTTTCGGGATTTACATTGGGAGCATTCACAGGTTATTTTAGGTTTAGAGATTCAAACAAGAATATCACTTTTCCATACAAAGAATATAGCAAACATTATATTTTGGGTGTTATTTATACTCAACAAGAAGATTTGATTGACGAAAACAGGGTTTACACAATTGATGATCTTGAGAAAATTTTATCAGTTGTAAAGGATTTTAATTTTATTGTTCAAGAGAAATATAAAATTGCCAAAGACCGTCATGGAAGCGGGAACACAAAAAATATCGGCTCCTGCGTTAAAATTTCAGAACTCAAAGAAGGCGCTGGACCATTTTCAAAATTGGGTGTAAAAGTATTTGATGATTTTTGGATAAATTATATGACGGTCGAAATGTCGCGAAGTGCAAAACTCAGAAAACCGCCATATACAAACTTGAAAGAATATTTGAAATATAGAAATATAAAAAATATATAGCGTTATGGCCAATGCAAAACAACATCAACCTCAATTTTTCAGCGATTTTCCAAACAAAAAGTTTGGTGTTTTGCCGTCTACACGTTATCAAGGAAGCAAATATAAAATTCTCAAATGGATTGATTACTACACAAAAGATTTAAAATTTAATTCTGTGCTTGACGCTTTTGGCGGCACTGGTTGTGTCGGTTATATGTTTAAAAAAAATGGCAAACAAGTTTTTTACAACGATTCGTTAAAATTTAATTATTATATAGGACTTGCAATCATTGAAAATCCTAGAACAACATTGAGCGATGACGATATTGATTTTATTTTAAGGAAACGTTTAAAAATTAAATATCCAACTTTTATTTATGATACTTTTCATGATATTTATTTTACAGACGATGAAAACAAATGGCTTGATGTTGTCATAACAAACATTGGACAAATAAAAGATAAATATAAGCAAATGTTAGCTTATTATGCATTATTTCAGGCTTGTATAATTAAACGGCCGTACAATTTATTTCATAGAAAAAATTTGTATATCCGAACGGCAGAAGTAGAAAGAAGTTTTGGCAACAAAAAAACATGGGACACTCCTTTTGAAGAACATTTCAGAAAATTTATAAAAGAAGGAAATAATGCCATTTTTGACAATGGAAAGAAAAATAAAGTTTTTCATTCAGACGTTTTTGATTTAGATATTAAGGCGGATTTAGTTTACATAGATACGCCATACATTTCCGCAAAGGGAATAGGCGTAAATTATTTTGATTTTTATCATTTTCTTGAAGGTATTGTTTTTTATAATCAATGGCCAAATTTGATTGATGAAAATTCAAAACATAAAAAAATAAAAAATGGAAAAAATGAATGGTGTAATAAAGGCGAGATTCATAAAGCATTTGAAAAGTTATTTGAAAAATTTAAGGATTCAATTTTAGTTGTTTCTTATCGCGATGACGGAACCCCTGCAATAAATGAATTGGTTAAAATGTTAGAAAAATATAAAAAATTAATTGAAGTAAAAAAACTTGATTATAAATATGTTTTGAGCAGTGGAACTTCAAAAGAAGTCTTAATCATTGCAACCTAATTAATAATTAGTTGCTGTTGAAATAGTCGCAAAATGTCATTCCGACCGAGCGAACCAGACGCCCAAACGGCTGGTTCGTGAGTGGAGGAATCTGTTTATTAAGCCAATTTTGGTACTGTCAACAGATCCCTCGGCTACGCTCGGGATGACAAAAAATATTATTTCAACAAACATTAAATAACAATATATGGACTACAATAAATTAAGCGTCGCGGCGCATAAAAAATACAGGGGGAAGCTTTCGGTTTGTTCTAAGATGCCGATTAAAGACAAGACGGATCTGAGTATTGCTTATACTCCCGGGGTTGCGGCGGTATGTTTAGAAATAGCGCAAGATAAAAACAAAGCGAAAGAATTAACATCTGCTAAGAGTACGGTTGCGGTTATAACAGACGGTAGCGCTGTTTTAGGGTTAGGAAATATTGGCGCGGATGCTTCTCTCCCAGTTATGGAAGGCAAGTGCGCTTTATTTAAAGAGTTTGCGGGAGTTGATGCTTTTCCGATTGCGCTTGCGACGCAGGATACGGAAGAAATTATAAAAATAGTAAAAGCACTTGCTCCTTCGTTTGGCGGAATAAACTTAGAGGATATTTCCGCTCCGAGATGTTTTGAGATTGAAGAAAGATTGAAATCAGAGTTAGATATTCCTGTTTTTCATGATGATCAGCACGGCACTGCGGTTGTAGTTCTTGCCGGGCTGATTAACGGTTTAAAAGTCGTCGGGAAGGAAAAAGAAAAAGTTAAAGTTGTTATCGCGGGAGCTGGCGCGGCGGGATCTGCTATAATAAAATTATTGCATAAGTATGGAATAAAAAATATAATTGTTGCAGATTCCAAGGGGATAATTTCTGCGTGCAGAACAGATCTGAATGATAGCAAGAAAGAGTTATTAGCACTCACTAATAAAGATAATATTTCCGGTAAAATAGAAGCGGCTTTATCTGGAGCGGATGTTTTTATCGGTGTATCTTCTGGAAATAGTATAACTGAAAAAGATATACGTCTTATGAATAAAGACGCTATTGTTTTTGCTATGGCAAATCCGACGCCTGAAATTATGCCTGATTGCAAAAAAAGCAGGCGCGAGAATTGTCGCGACTGGAAGATCTGATTTTTCTAATCAGCTTAATAATGTTTTAGTTTTTCCTGGGATATTTAAGGGCGCGTTAGAAAGAGGTGTTAGAAAAATTACGGAAGATATGAAAATTGCGGCGAGTATAAATTTAGCCGGCGCGGTTGAAAATCCTGCTGAGGATAAAATAATCCCTAATGTCTTTGATGATAATATCGCGGACATTGTGGCGGCGGCTGTAAGATAATTTTTATTGATATTTTTTTGTTTTAGAGTAAGATAAAAATATGAATATTCAAAATGCTGAATTTATAAAAGGAATAGTAGGAATGGATAAAATTGTAAAAGAAGAAAAACCGCAAATTGCTTTTGCGGGACGTTCTAATGTCGGAAAATCTAGTGTTATTAATTCTCTTTTGGGAAGAAAAAAATTAGTAAAATCCAGTTCTAATCCTGGTAAAACTAAAGAGATAAATTTTTTTCTTATTGATAATAAAGTTTATTTTGTTGATCTTCCAGGATATGGATTTGCAAAAATGGAATTTATTGCAAGAAAAAAATTAGCAGAATTGATAATGTGGTATTTACAAGAGCCATTAGTTAAGCGCAGAAAAGTTGTTTTGATTATTGACGCGAAAGTCGGACTGACTGAATTTGATTTTGATATGTTGCGATTATTAGAAGAACAGCGAGAAAAATTTATTGTTGTAGCTAATAAAGCTGATAAATTAAAGAAGAATGAAATGGCGAAGCAACTCAAATTCATACAAGAAAGCGTTGGGAAGTCGGATGTTATTTTATATTCAGCTAAGACCAAGTTAGGGAGAGAGGAGCTTTTAAATAAAATATTTATATATGAGAATTGGAATTGACATACGTTCTCTAATGGATAGGCAGTATTCGGGTGTTAGCATGTATGTGTTTAATTTATTGAACGCGCTTTTTAAAATTGATAAAGATAATGAGTATGTCTTTTTTTATAATAGTTTTACCCCACCCCTTAGTTCTCCTTTAGTAATGGGTGAAACAAGAGAATGCTTTTGGGAAAGGAGTGAGATTGTAGCTTCGCGTATTCCGAATAAGATTTTTAATGCGAGTACGACTTTTTTGAACTTTCCTAAAATTGATAAAATGATGGCGCGACATTTAGCGCAAGGGAGAGAAAATTGTGAAAACGATAAAGTTGATTGCTTGGAAAAATCCCCCCCATTCGGCTGTCGCTCAGGGCAGGCTCTTTGGAAAAGGGGGGAACAAAAAATAGATATTTTTTTTAGTCCTAATTTTTTATTTACCGCGCTCTCTGATAGTTGCAAGAAAATAGTCACTGTCCATGATTTGTCGTTTGAAAGATGTCCTAGATTTTATAGCTTAAAGGGCAGGCTTTGGCATAAATTTGTTAAGACGCGCAAGATGTGCGAGCAAGCGGATATTATTATTGCTGTGTCGGAAAATACTAAATGTGATATAATGGAGTTATATGGAATTTCTGAAGAAAAAATAAGAGTTGTGTATTCCGGAGTTGAGCGGAATAAGACTAATAAGACTAATAAGACAGATATGACATATAATTTTTCAAATAAGTACATTTTATTTGTCGGAAATGTGGAAAGGAGAAAAAATGTTTTAGGAATTATTAAGGCGTTTCAAAGATTGAATGAAGAATATAATATTTGTGATTATGATTTAATTATAGCAGGACAAAGAGGTTCTGGATTTTATAATATATCATCAGAAATTAGGAATTTAAAATTAGAATTTAGGAAGAAAGTTAAGCTTTTGGGATATGTAAATGAGCTGGGAAAAGTAAAGCTATATAAGGAAGCTTCTCTATTTGTTTATCCTTCGTTTTATGAAGGATTTGGGTTTCCTCCGCTTGAAGCGATGTCTTACGGGTGTCCGGTTATAACAAGCAATTGTTCGTCTCTCCCTGAAATTGCAAGCGACTCTGCTATTATGATAGACCCATATAATGTAGAAGATATCGCTAGTGCTATGGCAAAAATACTCACTGACGAAAAATTGTGTTCACTGATGGTTGAGCAGGGTTTTGAGAGGGTTAAAAAGTTTACATGGGAAAAATGCGCGCGGGAAATGTTAGATATATTTAAAGAGTTATCTTGATAATATTAGGGTGTAGAATAATGACGCTTTTGATGCGAATATGTGTCATTCCGAGCGGAGCAAAGCGAAGCCGAGGAATCTGTTTATTAAGCCAAATTTGGGAATATACCCAGATACCTCCACTGCGCACTTCCTCGTTCCTCGCACTTCGCTTCGGTCGTAATGAAAAAAAACGACACTATTTCAACAGAAACTAATTAAGAATTATAATTGTGATAGGTGAAAATCATAATGCATAATTCATAATTCATTCATGAAAATCGGCATTGACGCTCGGTTTTACGGTCCGATTGGTGGAGGCGGACTGGGGCGATATACAAAAGAATTGGTTGATAATTTAGAGCAGATTGATAGGACTAATCAATATGTTATTTTTTTGTGCCGTGAAAACTGGGATGACTATAATCCTGCACATCAAAATTTCAGAAAAGTTTTAGCGCCGTATAAGTGGTATAGCTGGCGCGAGCAGATTTTTATGCCTTTTAAAATTTGGCGGGAAAAAGTTGATTCAATGCATTTTCCGCATTTTAATACACCTTTGATTTATGTGTTATTCACGCGAATAAACGCGAATAAGAAAGCGAATAGACGGGAATTTTTTAAAGGTGGCTTTATACTAACCGTTCATGATCTTATTTTATTAAAATATCCGTCAAAAAAGGCGACGACGCTTGCTCCGATTTATTTTAAACTGAAGTTTTGGGTTTATAAAATAGTGATTCGCGTGGCGCTTAGGCGGGCTGGTAAAATTATTGTCCCGTCTAATTTTGTAAAGAATGACATTATAAAATATTTTAATGTTTTTAATGAAAAAATAGAAGTTATTTATGAGGGAGTGACAGATGTGGACAAAGAAAATGGGTTTAGAGAGAACAGAATCATGAATCATGAATTAGGAATTAGAGAAATTAAGAAATTAGAAATTAGAAATTGGAAATTAGGGGAAGGCGACGAAGGGATTAAATATGAGGAGATTGAAGATGTAAAAGAAGGAGACAAAAAAAATAAAATATGGTATAATGAGAACAAGAAATTAGAAATTAGAAATTGGAAATTAGAAATTAAACCATATATTCTTTATGTTGGGAATGCTTATCCGCATAAGAATTTAGAACGATTAGTCGGAGCTTTCTCGTTGTTGATAAGAAAAGAGGGTGGAGATGGGCGAGAGGGAAAAGAAGGTGAAGAGGGAAAATTAGAAATTAGAAATTTGAAATTAGAAATTAGAAATTGGAAGCTGGTATTGGTCGGAGTAAGAAATTATTTTTATGAGCGGTTGGAGGAATATGTGAAAGATAATTTTCCTGATATAAAAGACAGGATAATATTTCTTGGGTATGCGACGGATAAGGAATTAGCGCAATTATATAAAAATGCGGCGCTTTATGTTTTTCCTTCTTTGGAGGAAGGTTTTGGCTTGCCACCGCTGGAAGCGATGAGTTATGGCGTGCCTGTTATTTCATCGGACAAAAGTTGTCTGTCTGAAATTTTGAGTAATGCCGTGCTGTATTTTGATGCTGAAAATTCTGAGGATATGGCGGATAAAATTTTGTGCGGGCTGGAAGACGAAAAACGGAGAAAGGATTTAATTAAAAAAGGGTATGAACGGATACAATTGTATGACTGGGAAAAAAATGCGAGGAAGACGATGGAAGTTTATGGGGAAGTTTGAAAGTTATAAAGTAGGGGCATATTGCGATATGCCCGTACCATAGTAAGTATGTTTAAAAAGAAAAAAATAAATAATGGGAAGCAACATGCTGTGAGCAAGATTTTTAATGTTAAAAAAAATAAAAAAATTTTTCTTAAAAAATTAGAACATATTAAAGATAAAAAGGAGGAGACTAAGAAGAAAAAAGTTTTCAAATTGATGCAGAAAATAGACTTGCATCCGATTGGCGGTCTGGACAAAAAAATAAAGAAGGATGAGAATATGAATAAGGCGAAGAGGGCGAATAAGGGGAAGAGGGCGGAGAAAGGAAATAGGAAATTAGAAATTAGAAATTGGAAATTAGGGCTTAACACACCCCTAACCCCTCTCAAGAGGGGAACTAAAAAATCAGAATGGGTTATTTTAGATTCCAGAAATGGAGAAGAATTCGCGCTTAGAAATGGTGCAGTGGCGGCAAGCGGAGATACTGCGGCGTATTTAAGGCGCGGCGGTGAAAATATAGATAGAAGTATTATCGGTCTTCCAGAGGCTGGAAAACATGCGCCCTGGAATTTAATAGAAGTTAAGGAAGCTCTTAAAAGCGGTTGTGAAAATGAAAAATATATTTTAGATGATTATGATGTTTTACAGAATATAGAAAATTTGAATGAAAATTTGAATTATCCTGTCCGTTCTTATAATTCTTCTCCGTATGTTGTGGACTTGAAAAATAAAAAAGAAGATAAAAATGGAATAGAGAATACTGCGAGCAATGGTTGGCTAAAATTTAAAATTAGCAATCCATTTTCTGGATTAGGAGAAAAAATTATAGACTTTAAAGAATTAATTTTAAAATTTTTGACAGTGAAGTTTCCGGCGGCAGTTCCAATGAAAAATTTTTCATTTTTTTCAGTACGAATTTTACGAGATGGGTATGAGAGAGTTTTTGCGCAGGATTATTTATATTCTAAAATTTTAAGTTTCGTCCTGATAGCTTTTTTAATTGTTTCTCCGATATATGGTTTAAAGCAATATTTAAAAGTGAAGGAGATTCAGGGGAAAGTATTGGGCGCGTCGGCTAGCGCGATAGATAATTTAAAATTAGGGAAAGACCTAATGCAGGTTAATGATTTTTATGCGGCGAAGGAAAATTTCAATAAGGCTGAAGATGATTTTAAATCAGCAGGCGGGGCTTTAGAGGAGATAAACAATCTTAGTTATAAAATCGCTTTTTTAGTTTTTAATAAGGGCGCGGAAGTTAAGTCTGCAGAAGCTTTAATTGAAGCTGGAAAAAAGGCGGCTGAAGCGAGTTCTATTTTAGCGGATAGTTTTAAAAATATAAGTTCATCTTTTGATGAATTAACTGCGAAGGCGACAGCTCGAGCTGTCGCCTTCACGGATGACGGTTTTCATTCATTGGATGAGACTGCGGTCAGCGATAGTAAAAATAATTTTTCGGGAAGAAATTTTTCAAATTTAGTTTCTGATTTTCATAATATTTTAGAAATTACTTTGCCTAAAATTCGCGAGATACAAGAATATTTAAAAATAGTGGACGAAGGAGTTGTCCCAGCTCAGGATAGAGAAAATTTTAATAAAGTAAAAAATTTAGTATCATTTGTGGATAATAAACTTAATTTTTATGAGGATGCGGTTTATGTTTTAGATAAATTTTTCGCGAAGAATTCTTTTAAACGGTATTTATTAGTTTTTCAAAATAATAATGAGATTCGTCCCACTGGCGGATTTATAGGCAGTTATTCTCTCGCAGATATAGAGGATGGAAAAATTGCTAACATAGAAACTCCTTCGGATGGAAGTTATTATTTAGAAGGTTCTCTTTTAGAAAACATAAAACCGCCGCAGGCTTTAAGACTGATAAACGGCAGATGGGAATTTCAGGACGCTAATTGGTGGCCGGATTTTCCAACATCCGCAAAGTTTATTTCCAGTATTTATGAAAAAAGCGGAGGACGGACGGCGGATGGGGTTATTGCAATCAATGCTTCAGTAATGGCAGATATTTTAAAGATTATCGGTCCGATAGAGATGAAAGATTATAATAAAATATTTGACAGCGAAAATTTTATAAATGAGACGCAAAAAGCGGTTGAATTGGAGTATGACAGGCGTAAAAACGAGCCTAAAAAAATTATCGCAGATTTAATGCCGCGAATTATGGAAGAGATGTTCAGCGCGAGAAAAGAGAAATTTTTGGATATTTTAACTGTTTTAAATGGGAATTTACAAAAAAGGAATATACAGTTTTATTTTAGAGACGAAGATTTAGAAGCGAGGACAGTAAAATTAGGATGGGCTGGCGAGATTAAAGATGTAAAAAATAGAGATTATTTAGCGATTATAGATACTAATATCGGGGGAAAGAAAACTGATGGGGTGATTTCACAGAAAATAGAACATAATACTAATGTATCAGATGATGGGACGATAATAGATGAGCTTATCATTCATAAAAAACATAACGGCGTTAAGGGCGATTATTTTTATGGCGTGAATAATGTTGATTATTTAAGAGTTTATGTTCCGCTGGGAAGCATATTATTATCTGCGGAAGGATTTGACGCTCCGCCGGAAAGCTGTTTTAAAGAATTGGAACCAAACATAATTGAAGACGAATTTTTGGCTGGAACTGAAGCAAGAGAAAAAACTGATATAGGCAACGGAACTAAAATAGGCGAAAATTTCGGGAAAACATACTTTGCGAACTGGACGCAGGTTGATCCTGGCGAAGAAATAACCGTGAAATTGTCTTATAAACTGCCATTTAAAATTTTTGACAGCGAAATCTTTTATTCTTCAATTTCCGGCGGGGAACAAATTGGAAAGTATAGTCTGTATATTCAAAAACAATCTGGCAGCCGCGCGCAGGAGATTATAAAAAATATAAAACTGCCTGAAAATTTAACGCCAATTTGGGCGTATCCCGGAACTCCGGAAAATGGCGAGTGGGTGAAATTTGACAAAATGGATATGGATAAGTTTTACGGGGCGATTTTTACGGGGGAATAAAATGTGATTTGTTATAAATATTATGTGGGGCAAAGCGGTTTTTTGCAGGATAATGTGATATAATAATAGTATGCTGAATAAAATGTTTTTACAAAAATTAGGATTTATTCCGAAAGACAACGCAAATGGAGTTTTTTATAAAAGGTATCAATCTGCTGGGAATTATTGTATTGAAATTGATATTGGAAAAGAACGATTTAACTTTGGGAATAAAATAAAATTTGAGAGTGGAACAACACAAAATTTTTCGCAAGAAGAAAATTGGGTTGTTTTGGAATGCGTAGATCGCTTAATTAAAAAAGGATATAGGCCTGAGGATATTACTTTAGAAAAAAAATGGAAAACAGGGCATGGAACAAGCGGAAGATTAGATATTTTGGTTGAAAAGAACAAAAAAGCGTATTTAATGATTGAATGTAAAATGTATGGGTCGGAATTTGATAAAGAGTTTAAAAAAATACAGAAAGACGGCGGTCAGCTTTTTACATATTTTCAGCAAGATAATAAAGCTGAGTATCTAATGCTGTACACTTCTGAATTCGACGGGAAGGAAATAAATTTTAAAAATGAAATTATAAAGATAGAAGAACATTACAGAGAAGCTGGAAATATAAAAGATTTTTTTGATCGTTGGAATAAACTTACCAAACAAAACGGTATTTTTGAGGATTGGGTTAATGCTTATGAATTTCAAAGCAAGGCATTTACAAAACAAGACCTAAAACCGCTCACGCAGGAATATGGCGATTCTTTGTTTAATAAATTTGAATCTATTTTAAGAAAACATACAGTCTCGGATGGACCAAATGCTTTTAATAAAATTTTCAATCTTTTTTTGGCAAAAATTTTTGATGAAAAAAAACGGGAAACAGACGAGCTTGACTTTCAATGGAAAGAAAATAAAGATGATAATGTTAATTTTCAAATACGGTTAATAAATTTATATAAAGAAGGAATGTTTGAATTTTTAAAAAAAGAGATTGAAGGAATAAAAGATAGCGATTTTAGCTATACGACAGCAGAAGAATTAGAAGCAAAAAAGAAAAAATGGCTTAAATTTAACAAAATTTTTGATATCAAAGAAGTTTTTGATGACGAATCTTTTGAAGACAATGCGAGAGTTTTAAAAGAATTAGTGGAACTTTTATCGAAGTATCAAATCCGTTATCCGCGAAAACAGCAGCATTTGAGCGATTTTTTTGAGCGTCTTTTGACGACAGGTCTCAAGCAAAGGGCGGGGCAGTTTTTTACGCCTCCGCCGATTGCGCGCTTTATTATTAAATCATTGCCCTTAAAAGAAACTATTACTAAAAAACTTTCTGAGAGAGCAACTCCCGAGTTGCCTGCTTTTATTGATTATGCGGCTGGTAGCGGGCATTTTTTAACTGAATCAATGGAAGAAACGCAAAAAATAATTGATGAAATTGATACTAAAAATTTTTATCCTGATGTAATAAGCCAAGTAGAAGTATGGAAAAAACGAAAATTTGATTGGGCATCTAAATATACATACGGAATTGAAAAAGATTATAGATTAGTAAAAGTAGCAAAAGTAGGTTGTTATTTTTATGGGGATGGTTTAGCGCAAGTTATTTATGGAGATGGGTTAGATAGTTTTTTTGAATCAAAAAGTTATAGAGGATTTTTAAAGCAAGAAAAACAAAATAAGGATAATCCCAAGTTTGATTTCTTGATTTCTAATCCTCCGTATTCAGTGCAAAGATTTAGGGCGGACATAAAAAATAAGTCTCCGAAAGAAAGTTTTGAATTGTATGAGAGCTTTACTGATAATAGCAAGGAAATAGAATGTCTTTTTATTGAGAGAATGAAACATCTTTTGAAAGAAGACTTCGGTTGCGCTGGAATAATTTTACCTTCCAGTATTTTAAGCAATGCGGGAATTTACACTAAAGCGAGAGAAGTTTTACTTAAATATTTTAAAATTATTGCTATAGTTGAGCTTGGTTCAGGCACTTTTATGGCGACAGGAACTAATACGGTGATTTTATTTTTATGTCGTAGAGAAAATTATGAATGGGAAAATATTAAATCGTCAGTAGAAATTTTTTTCCAAAACCATAGAGATATTACTGCGGGTGGCGTAGAAAATATTTTTTCTAAGTATGTAAAACAAGCTTGGGGAACAGTCAGTTTTGATGATTATATTTCTTTTTGCCAAAATAAGCCGAACGATAAAATAAAAAATCATGATATTTATAAAGCATACGATAAAAAGATAAAATCTAAAAACGACGAAGAAAAACAAGAGAAAATTTTACAAATAGAAAAAGAAAAATTGCTTTATTTTATTCTTGGATTTAATCAAAAGGTTGTAGTTGTAAAATCGGGTAATAAAAAAGAAGAAAAGGCATTTTTGGGCTATGAATTTAGCAATAGAAGAGGGTATGAAGGCATTCACGCAATGCAAAGAAGCAAATCAATTGATGAGTGCACAAAAATGTATGATTCTGAAAATTTAGATAATAGAGAGAGGGCAAGTTTTTATATTCATAAAGCGTTTTTAGGCGAGGCGGATTTAAAAATTAATAAATCAATAGAAAAAAATGTTTCGTATGCGAATCTTGTTGATATGATGAATTTTGACAGGGTTGATTTTGAAAAAATAATTTCTTTGACTTTGAAAAAAATTTTAAAAGTTGAGAATAGGTGGGAGGTTGTAAAAATAGAAGATATAAAAAAAGAAATTATAAATGGTTCAACGCCATCAAAGCAAGATAGCAGTTATTGGAATAAAGATGAAATAAAATGGGCGACCATTCCAGACTTTAATGATGATTTTTTGTATTTAAATAAAGTAGCGCAATTTACAACGCAAAAAGCTCTTGATGATACATTATTAAAAATAGTTCCTGCAGGAAGCGTGTTATTGTCTTGCACTGCGACTCTTGGGAAAGTCGCTATTAATAAGGTTGAATTAACAACAAATCAACAAATAAATTCTATTGTTTGTAATAATAAAATTATACCTGAATATTTAGCTATTTATCTAAAAACACAAAAAGAAAATTTTGAAAATTTAACTTCAAATTTAGGAGTTAAACATATTAATCTTGCAATGCTTAACGATTTTAAAATCCCGCTTCCGCCAAAAGAAATGCAAGAAAAAATTGTAATGGAGACAGAGAAGTTGAGAGATAAAGAGGGAGAAATTTTTAAGCAAGTCAAATGGATGAAAAGAGAAATTGTAAAAAAAATGGATTCTACGAACGCCTTGCAAGAAGTTATTGGAAAGTTTGTGGATACTCAGTACGGATATACTGCGAACGCGGAAGAAGAAGGCAATATTCGCTATCTTAGAATTACAGATATATCAGAGAATGGTGAAATTAAAGATGCGAACAAGAAATTTATTAATGTTGATGATATGATTCTAAAACAATTCAGTTTGTCTGAAAATGACATTTTAATTGCAAGGAGCGGGAGTGTTGGCAAAGCTGTTATTTATAAAAATAAATATGGAGCTATGGTTTTCGCTTCTTATTTAGTTAGACTGAAAGTATTAGATAGTAAATTACTAATTCCAGAATTTCTTTTTTATTTTACGAAAACTAAATCATACTGGGAACAAGTAGAAGAATTAACAACAAAAGGCAATCAACCGAATTTGAATGCGGAAAAAATGAAATTAATTAAGATTCCTTTTCCTAATTTAAGCGAACAGAAAAAAATCGTCGCCCAAATTAAAAAAATAGAAAATCAAATTTTAAAATTAAATGAAGAATTGCGAGAAATTAAAAATCAACAAACAGAAGTTTTGAAAAAGTATTTATACTAATTTTATGAGGCAATTTGTTATACCGCAATTTATAGATGTTGAAACGAAAATTATAGGACCTGTTACGGTGCGGCAGTTTCTTATAATGCTTATAACATTCGGGATTATTTTTATAACATATAAATTATGCGATTTTTCGCTGTTCATTGTGGCTGGATTTACGCAGTTCGCGATTGGGGGAATGCTCGCTTTTTTAAAAGTGAACGGGCGACCTGTCCATTATTTCTTGCTTAATTTTTTTGAAACTGCGAGAAGACCGAAGTTAAAAATTTGGTATAAAGATTTTAATAATAATGAGCTTAGGCAATTTTTAAATAAACCGAAAGAAGAACAGCCCGCGCTTATGATCCCTCAAAAAGAATTTATCGCGCAGTCGCGCCTTTCAGAGCTATCTTTAATAGTTGATACCGGCGGAGCTTATCGGGGGGAATAGAAATAATTTTAAATTTTAAATTTTGCGTCATTCTGAGCGTAGCGAAGAATCTCAAGGCGCGAGGAATGGACTGCGAAATATGTGTAGACCACGGGATTCTTCACCCGCTAAAGCGGGTTCAGAATGACGCGACTATTTCAACCATAATCTAAATCGTATGAGTCAACACAATCAAAAATACAATAAAAATCTTGATGATATAGAGAATATTTATAAGGATTATGATTCAAGGTTTAAGAGGGGAAAGGGCGGATTCGCGAAAGCTTTCTTGTTTTTTATATTTTTTTCTTTAATCATCGCTCTGTCCTTAGGAATTAGTTATTACATTTTTAAAGAGCCGAGTACGGAGGAAAAATTCAGCCAGCAAGATGTAACTTATGAAATAAAGGGAAGTGAACAAATCGCTTCAGGCGAGGAAATTTTTTATATCGCAGATTATAAAAATAATAGTAGCGCAGATCTTGCAAATATAGATATTAACATCTCCTATCCTGAAAATTTTGTTCCAAAAGTTATTGAGCCGAAGCCTGCTGATGAAAAATATAATATTTGGCATTTGGAAGAGTTAACAGCGGGAAGCGGAGGACAAATTAAAATTCAGGGATTTTTAGTGGGCAATGTCGGCGATGAGAGCGAGATAAAAGGAACTTTTAAATATAGCGCGAAGAATACATCAGCCAGTTTTACTAAAAAATCAAATCTTAAAATAAATATAAATAAAAATTTTTTAGAATTGGATATTATTGGAGCGGATAAATTTAAAGATGGCGAAGCTAATAGCATGGCGATAAAATACAGGAATACTTCAGCCGGCGCGTTAGATAAATTAAGGCTTATAATTTTTTATCCAAAAAATAGTTCGTTTTTTATTGATGATAATGAGATCAAAGCTAAAGAAAATAATTATGTTATGGATATTGAAAAAATGGAAGGCAAGGAAGAAAAGGAAAAAGCAGTCAAGGTGAGACTGGGAAGCCAAGAAATGGGAAATGAAAAATTAAAAGTTCAGATAGGTTATGTCGGGAATAATGATAAATTTTTATTGCAAACAGAAAAAGAGGAAGGAATATTTATTTTAAAGAGCGATTTGGCTACGCAGTTATCAATTAATGGTTTTAATGAAAATGGATTTGCGAATGTTGGGGATGAAGTGAAATATGTTTTAAATATTAAGAATCAAGGTAATGTTCCATTGCGGGAAATAGTTCCTGCAGTATTAGTTGATGACAGCAATAACTTTATTGATTGGGAAAGTTTGCGTCTTTTAGACGGGGCGGTTTTTAAAGATAATGAAATAATTTGGAATTATAAAGATCTGCCAAAACTGCTTAAGCTGGAACAAGCGCAGGAAGTTTCTTTGGAATTTTCGGTGAAATTAAAAAATGATAAATCAGAAAAAAATTTAGTTGAAAATATTTTTTCAAACTGGGCGGAAGTTCAAATAGGGAAAATAGGCGAAGATAATACTGGAAAAACCGTAAAAAGCAATTTAGTTTCCATTAGTTTAAATACTAATTTAGATTTAAAAACTGAAGTTAGATATTTTAGCGCGGACGGAACTTCAATCGGTTCAGGTCCGCTGCCGCCGAGAAAAGGCGAGACGACAACATATAGAGTTTTTTGGAAGCTTGGCAATAGTTTAAATGACGCGATTAATATAAAAATAACAGCTGATATTCCTGATGAAATTGTCTGGGGCGGTAATGGTTTAGCGGCGTCAGGGGATTTATATTTTTTGCAAGATGCGCGGAAAATTGAATGGACAATTCCTAAAATGCCAGCGGATATTAAAGGTGATTTAGGAGCCAGTTTTGATATAAATGTTAAGCCTGAAGAGAAAGATGTCGGACGAAGCATAATTATTCTTAATAATATAACTCTCACGGGCGCTGATGGGAAAACTAACAGCAAAATATCTAAAGGTTACAATTTCATTACAACAAGCGATGAAGCGAATGGCGGAAACGGAGTTGTGGGAGAGTGAGTACTCAATTTTAGATTTTAGATTGCAGATTTTACTTAATAATAATATTTTTTTGTGGTATAATATGGTTAGTATCAAGTATATGGTATTAAGTATCAAGCATATTAAAAACTGCTTAATACATAATACTAAATAATACTTTTTTCTCAGTGCCTACCAATAATCTCAAATCAAGATTTTTAGTAATAGCTATAGTTGCGTTTAGCATTATTTTAGCTTGTTTTAGAATTGTTGCCGCGGTATGGCAAGAGCCTTCTCTTGGTTGCGAGGCGCCGGATTGCAATAGACAAGCGCCTCTATATAAGCAACTAGGCGCGCAGGAAGGTCCTCTTAATTTAAAAGATATGGTAGCGGGCAGTGGAAATGGAACAATAGAAGCTAATAAATATTGCCTTTGCGACGATGTTACAGGAAATTGTTCCGCGGATAAATGCATAAGTTCATGGGTGGAACAAGGGATATGGTCAAAAGATAGAGAGAGTTTAAAAGTTTATTATAATGACGCGAATGTAGGAATTGGGACAACTACGCCGGGCGAAAAATTAGAAATAAATGACGCGAGCGATGGAATTGCCCGTTTAAGAATAACTGATACGGCGCAGAATCCGGAATTGCAGATTCAGTATGGAACAGGCGGAGGAGATCATTGGGCTATGTACAATAGCCAAACTAACGATGATTTAAGAATCTGGGGCGGCGGAGCGGACAGATTAACAATATTGCAAAATGGCAATGTTGGGATAGGAACATCTAATCCATCTTACGCTTTGGAAGTAGAAGACGGAACCGCTTATTTTGGCGGGAATGTATATATGGGCAATATGGAATTTAGCGAGAACGCAGGATTGGCGGCCGCGTTTGATATGG
>JAZDEU010000010.1:0-12344 GCA_043808545.1 bacterium
AAGTAGCGCTTGGATTTGTGGAAGGACTTAACAACAAGATCCGTGTATTCCAGCGCAGAGCATATGGTCTGCAAGATGAAGAATATTTACGGTTAAAAGTTTTGTCCTGTATGCTAAAAGAAATTTAATCTATATTTTACCCACACGTTTGGGAGAAGACCCGAATAATTATGCTCGCCGATTATGCTAAGAATAATAAACTCTCGCATTCAAATCTTATAAATAAAGCCAACCGTCAGACCATTGAAGCTTTTTTAGAAAAAGGGGTTTGGAAAATTGGTGTTGATAGTAAATAATATGAACGAAGCAGAAACAAGAGCCGAATACATTGACCCAAAACTAAGGGCTTGAGCAAAAATAAAATCCCCATCTAACGCTCATTATGCATTCATCTGCAATTTTTACTCAATCACAAAATTTTCATCGTAGCTTAGGCTACGACTTAAATTTTGTTCAATCGTAAAAACTTGCATCTGAGCGCATACTGAACGCCATATAGGGAAGTTATTTTTGCTCAAGCCCTAAAAGCGAGCGGATGGGGAGAAGCTAGTGGGGAACTAAGGAATGCAGTTTTAGCTAAAATAAATAGGCAGTGAGCAGTTACTAAAAACGCAGTTGACTTTTTAAAAAAGATATAGTAAAGTATAATTCACAAATAAAAATTGATCTTTCAAGAGGAGGGGAAAAAATGAAATTTTCTTTTTTAGAAGGTTTAAAACCAACCACTGAACAATATGCTCAGGCGGTTGCGGCAGGCGCGGAAGTAGTTTTTGCTTTATCTGACTTAGCTTCGTATGACTTTTTGGAGAGCGAAAAAATTGTCCCGCTCATTAATTTGAGCGGGATTAAAATATGTCGAGCGCCAGATGTTGTAAGATTGCAGATTAAAGAGTTAGGAGGAAAGAACGTAGGTTTTTCCCATGCTAATGGTTCTTGGCTAGCTGGACAAAAAATGGATGTGTTCTCTGCTGTAGTATTGGATTTATTGGTGGTAATTTTCTCGCAGAAATATAAAACTTTTAACAAATATCTGATTGCTTTGAATAAGTTGAAGATTCCTATTTTTGCGTTAAATTCATCCGGGCAATATAAAATCATCGGAGGGAAACTTAAAAAAGATAAAGGCATTATTTATTTTAATATCTAGTCATTTATGTAATAATAAATGGCTTTTTTTATTTAGGCTTCAAGCAAAAATAACTTCCCTATATGGCGTTCAGTATGCGTTTAGATGCGGCTTTTACGATTGAACAAAATTTGAGTCGCAGCCTAAGTTGCGATGAAAATTTTGTGATTGAGTAAAAGTTGCAGATGAATGCGTTAATAGGTGTCAGATAGGGATTTTATTTTTGATTGAAGCCTTAATGGACAAAATGGACATTTTTATATATAATAGAGATATATATTTATGCGATTTGGACGTGAAAAAACACCTGAAGAATTAGGTCTGCAAATGGAGAATGCTGAAAAAGTTTTAGGCACTGATTTTTTGTATGATAAAGAAAGGACTAAGGAGAGTTTAGAGTTAAGTGAAAAGGAGCTTGTTGAAAAATATCCGTATAGATATGAACAATATGGCGAAATATTAAGAGAATTAGCGTTAAAGAGAAAAGTCATTAAAAGAAAAGCCGATGAGGAGAATTTATTAGAGGAGCTTGAACGGGATGAAAATGGGGATATAAAAATTTCTGCGGAAGATGAAAAAGAAATGCAAGAAAAATTTATGGACGCGCGGAAGTATATTTTAATGACGAATAATCTTGAAGAATATAAAAAGTCTTATGAATGCGAAGAGCCGCAAGGAAGTTTAAGAGAACATCAGCAAGATTGTATGGACGATATAGAGAATTTTTTTAATAGGGGCGGACATGCGGGTAAAGTTATTATGCATACTGGGGCAGGTAAAACAGCAATTTTTTCAGAATTATCAAAGGCATTGTGCGGGACAGGAGAGAAAAAAGAATTAAATCCTATTAAAATAATGATTTTAACTTCTAAAATAGATTTAGTAAGACAAACAGTCGGGCTTGATAGCGAGGGTAATGTTACAGGAGGGCTTTCTAAATTTACGCCAAGTTTAGAGGTGACTTCTTATTATAGTAAGAAGAAAGATTTAACTGGTACGGTAGTTGTTTCTACTTATAATTCATTTAATAATTTAATGGAGAATGGCAAGATAGATCCTGATAGTTTTGATTTAATTATTTGCGATGAGGCTCATAAAGCTTTAGGAGAAAAGACTGGCGCGAATCTTAGGAAACTTATAGCTGATTCTGTTCGGATTGGTTTTACCGCGACAGGTAGCCGTTTTGAAGAAGAAAAAAATAAGGATCTTTTTCCTGAAGAGATACATCGTTTATGTATTACAGAGGGGATGGAAATAGGAACTGCCGCGCCTGCTAGAGGATTTCGTTATAAAACAGGGGTTAAATTTGATGGGAAAATAAATAATGGAGATTATACGCAAGAAACATTACAGCAATTAGATCAGGAAGCTCGCAATAGAACTGCTATTGATATGGCAAAGTCTTTCATAGAAGGCGGAAGAGGAGGGCTTATTTCTTGTCTTCCCGGAGATAATTTAGCGCATGCTAAAAAAATAGCGGAGATGTTAAATGCAGAGACGATTATTGATCTGAAAACTGGGGAAGAAAGAAATATAAGAGTTCAATATGTTGGCGGAAAGATGAAAGATATAGAAAGAGAAGCATATTATAAGGCTTTTGAAAAAGGCGAAATAGATTGTCTGACTTTTGTTGATATTTTAACTGAAGGATGGGATAGCACGACAGCTAAATTCCTTATAAATTTAAGACCTACTATGTCTCCAGATCTCGCGGAGCAAAGATTTGGAAGAATTTTACGGCCTGCGAAAGATGGGACTGACGCGGTTTTTGTTGAATTTCAAGAGGATAATAGGAGTCCTAATAATCAGCCTTATACGATCTTTAATGTTTTAGGCGTAGAAGAATTTAAGCAGGGTGAAAGAGTAATTCAGCCTAATAAGGAGAAAGGAAAAAAGAAAGAGGAAGCGGAGAAAGCGGAGAAACCGTTATTGCCTAAAGAATTGCTTGATAAATTAGATATTAAAACAGAGGTTGTTACGAAGTTTGAGAATATTGAAGCAGGAAATATTGAAAACATAAATATGGGAACAATAAAAATTAACGGAGAGATTGGTATGACTCCGACGGAATTGGCAAATATGTATGGAATTCAAAAGAAAGAGGTTGAATCATTGATCGGGAAAAATAATATAGAGCCAATACATAAGGCTGGAAAGAGAGTGTATTATTCCGCGGAAAAAATTATTGATCTTTTTTTGGAAAGGAAAATTAGTTGTAATGGCGCGTATTCTATCACGGATATAGGAAAAATTTTAGGAATGCAATCTAAGGAATTAAAACAAATCGTTGAAGAAAGAAATTTGTCATTTGGATACGATGGGATATATCCATTATGGAAACTATGGGAAGAAGTGAAGAAAATTGTTGCTACTGAAAGGATGACATTTGCTTTTTTATTGGGTGATAAAGGTGATATAAAAGTGGCGGAAGAATTATGGAAAAGCGTAGAGGACCCAGAAACGGCTATTGAAATTATTAGAGAACATAAATCTGAGCTTCCTCCTGAGATGGTAAGTCCTTTATTTAAAGGGTTAAGAGAACGGAATGGAACTTATTTTGCTTAATTTTAATTTATTATTAATTTTATGAAAACTAAATTTGATGTTTTAACAATCGGCGGGGCGGTTCAGGACATTACTTTTTACACTTCGGATGGAAAACTTTTAGATAATCCAGATAAAGATCCGACATGCTTGAAATTATTGGCTTTTGAATATGGCGCAAAAATAAAGATTGACGAGGCGAATTTTTCTTTTGGAGGTGGTGCGCAGAATGCGGCGGTTTGTTTTTCTCGGCTTGGGTTTAAAACCGCGGCATTAGTTATAATTGGGCTTGACAGCACAGGAGAGGAGATTATAAGAAATTTAAAAATTAATCAAGTGAACACTAAATTTGTTCAAAAGAATAAAAAATTAGGCACTGGTTTTTCGTTTGTTCTCACTGATAGAAAGACATCAGAGCATGTAATATTTTCATATCGCGGAGCGAGTTCGGAACTTAATGTGTCTGAATTTGTTTTGAAGAAAATTTTTCCAAAGTGGATATATTTAACATCTTTAAGCGGAGAATGGGAGAAGGATGTTATGATGGGTGTTTTAAAATATAAAGAGAAGTTTGATTTATTGCTCGCATGGAATCCTGGGGTTCGTCAATTATCTGCTGGGTTTAAAAAAATAAAAGCATATTTGCGCAAAACTGATGTTTTGATAATGAATAAAGATGAGGCAACTGAGTTAGTTATTAGCGGGGGGATAAAAGGCAATGAAGATGCTAAGGTTTTGATTAAGGATTTGCATAGTATGATTTATCAAAGGAATTACACCCCCCCTTCGGCAAGCTCCCGCCAAAAGGGCGGGCAGGCAGGGCAGGCTCTTACTCCCCTCAAGGGGGGAACTGGGATCAATGCCTCTATCAACAAAGGGGGGGTTAAGAAAAGCATTGCGGTTGTGACAGAAGGTAAAAAGGGAGCTTATGCTTGTGATGGAAAAAAAACATATTATGCGCCTATTATTGATGTAAAAAGAGTGGACACAACCGGCGTTGGCGATGCGTTTGGTTCAAGCTTTACAGCTGGGTTAGAATTGTACAATGGAGATATTCAAAAATCGCTGGAGCTTGGAATTTTAAATACGAGCAGTGTTGTCGGGAAAGTCGGGGCGGAGAATGGGTTGTTATATAGGAAGGATGTGATTTAGAATTTTAAATTAAAAATATGAAAAAAATTTATTTGGCGGTGATTTTTCTATTTGTTTTTTTTGCGTTTATAAGATGCCCAATTATTTTCGCATATGAAAAAGCAGGTTGGATTGATGATATAAATCTTTCGGACTCATCGTTATATGCAAATTGCCTTAATCCAAAAATAGTATCTACACCTACATCTAAATACATTTTTTGGATAGAAAAAAATAGAAATGAAAATTATGTTGCAGTTTTATTTAGTGAATATATGCAAGGCAAAAAAGGTAATACTCAAGTAGCAGTTAAAAATTTTGTAGGAGAATCATTTCGGTATTTTGGTAGTGCGTTTGATGTTTTTGCAGGACAAGATGGCAAAATACATTTTGTTTATGTTGGTGAAGGGGAGCTGTTGTATTATAAGATTTTTGATGGGAAAAATTGGAGCGCACCCGAATTTGTAGATAGTGGAGGATATCCCTCGTTAATAGTGGACCCAGAAGACAATCCGCATATTATTTATCAAAAAAATCAAGATGGAATTTTTTACGCGAATAAAAAAGATAATATATGGAACCAATTTAAACTATCAGGAGTAGAAGGATTACTTACTAATACTACAAATTCAAAATTAGTCGCGATAGATGAAGAAGAAAATATATATGTTGTTTGGGGCGATTATATTAAGGGTGTTTTAATGTCCCGTAAATTTCACGGTTCGCAATGGCTTGAGCCCACAGTTATTCCTAAGTATGAGGAGGGGAATATATCTGATTTTGGGATTATTGCTTTTAAAGGAAAGTTAGTGGCAATTTATAGGATAAATTATGATATTTTTGTATATATGAGTTATGATGGAGGGAATAATTGGGAGAATATAAAAACGATTATAGCATGTTCTGAAAATTTGCCCAACACCTCATGGTGCGGAATGCAAAATTTGCATTTTTTCGCTGATTTTGATGAAAAAATTTATCTTGCATGGGAAGAGCACGAGGTGTATTTTCCAGGAGGAATTTTTCAATTAAGCAAAACAGGATTGATTTATGCTGAAATTAACAAAGGACAAGCTTTTTTTAAAGAATATATTGTAAAAACCGAAGATCCTGCGCCATTCGCGACATATTCTTATCCGTATATAAGTCGTGATAATAACGGGAATATTTATGCGACATGGGTTTTAAATAGCGATGTTTATGCATCAATGAAATATGTAAACGAAGAAAATCAGAATTTTTCTTTCGTTCATCTGACGGATGTGCATTTGGGGAGCAATTTAACAGCTGGAGCGGATTTAGTCGGCGAGGCTTGGTATGAGGAATTATCATATCCTAGATTTGCGGATACTCTTTATGAGATAAGCAAATTGTCGTATAAACCCGATTTTATACTTATCAGCGGAGATAATGTTGAATATGCAGGGGGAGAGGATGGCTTGCGTTTTCTTGAAGACTTTAAATCAATGACGGAAAATTTTACGAAGAATACAGGTATTAACATTTACACCGTTCCAGGAAATCATGATAGGTATGAAAGACCTGTTTTAGATGATTTTCCTTATACAGGCGGAAATGATGAATTAGAAAATTACCATAAAATTATGACGGAGTTGCCTGCGAATGAAATTCTTTTTTTCAATGAAACTTTAAATAATAAAACAAGCGGAGAAGCTGGATATAATAGGTATAATTACTATTTTACGCATAAAGGAGTTAAATTTATCGGCATGGATTCAGGGGAAGATACAGGTATTACTAATCCTGCCTTACCTTTAAGTTCAGGATTATCAGATAGGCATATCTTAGCTTTAGGATTAATTCCTGCTGATAAAAAAATTATCTTTATGCATAGCCCTATTTTTAATAATAGATTAGATGTATTTAATTATGCTGGCACCATAAAAAATAATAGAGCTGAATTCATGGAATACTGTCAAAATAATAATGTTGAGTTGGTTTTATCGGGACATACGCATGAACCATTAGTTAGTAATATTGAAGGGCATTTTATTATAGAACCCGAGATGGAAAATACTGTTTTATCAACAACAGACAACCCGCTTTTTACTCAAACTCAAAGCACCACAAAAGATAAGGGCGATTATATACATGGCTATAGAATAATTGATGTTAGCGATGGAGATATAAATCTAAGAACGTCATCTGCAACAAAATCGCAACCAAAAATAATAGCTGATTTATGCAATGATTATATTTCTGAAAATTGCGGCTCTGATTTAATTTTAAAAATACTAAATCCAGACGACAATAACCCTATAACTTTTAATAATGCCAATTCGGACGATTTTAAGCCATTTGTTTTTACCGCCCCCGCGTCTAAAAGAATATTTTTATACAAAGATTCCAATATTTCTGATGTAGAAGTAGATAACAATGAATATTTAAATAGCAATTTCAGTTTAATTTTACAAAAAAGGTTGGATGATGTTTTTGAATATAAATTTGATAATATTAATGGATTCAATATTGTTAATAAAAATGATTTTTTTGGCAATCCTTTAATAAAAACATTTAGTAGCAATGACGGCAATGGTATTTTTATAGAATTCAAAAATTTATATAGGAGGGTATGCGCAAAATATAAAATTCATATTGATTGGGGCACGGTTAGTAATTCAAAAGGATTAGCCGGATTTAGTTTAATTTGCAATGATTTTTCAGGAGATAATCAACTCGCTGTGTTTAACAAATTTGCTGGAAAAGCCACAGCAGACCTTGGCAGTCCCGGCGAGCTTAGAGTTTATAATGAAACAGGTGAAAAAACTGGTTTAGTTGACAGCGAAATAAAAGAGGATATTCCTTACTCTGTTTATATTCCTGAAGAAGAAAAAGTGATAATTTTTTCCGATGATTCGGAAAATAATAATTATACATACGAAGTCGCCGGCCTAGACAACGATACTTATGATCTTGAAATTAAAACAGAAACTGAAGGAGAAGAATCTATTATTTTTAAAGCAACTGATATGCCGACAAATGTCGGCGTAAAACATAATTATTCAATAGATTGGCAAGCGCTAAAAAACAACGAAAAAGGAGTAACTGTAAGCATAGACGAAAACGGCGATGGGGAATTTGAAAAAATTATTACAGCAGATAATATTTTAAGTCCGCCTGTCTCTAATGCAGGCGTAGGTTATGAAGCATTTGAGGGTGATTTGATAAATTTTAACGGTTCAAATTCAACCGACCTTGACGGTGAGATTATTCTTTACGAATGGGATTTCAATGGAGACGGACTTTATGATGAGAGTTCATCATCATCAACTATATTGTATGCATATAAAGATGATTTTAAAGGCGCTAGTAATTTAAGAGTTATGGATGACGAGGGGCTGACAAGCGCTACATCAACAAATGTTATTGTTTCTAATGCTAATCCAGTCGCAGATATTGGAAAAGATAAAACGATTGAAATTTTTGAAAAAGTTTTTTTGGAAACAAATTTTACTGATGCGGGATGCGATGATACTCACACCGCTTTAATAAACTGGGGAGATGGCGCGGAAGAAAATATTGCCATTAAGGATAATAAAAAAATATTTGCTTCTCATTTATATGGCGCGTCTGGAATTTATAATGTAACATTAGTTATAGAAGATGATGATGGCGGGAAAGGAAGCGATGAAATTATAATAAAAGTTAATAAAAGCGCGAGGCAATTAAAATTAGATTCACTGCAAGAATTAGAAAATTTAATTTTAACTGATAAACATATAAAAAATGACATAGAAAAAGCTATCAAAGACATTAAGCAATCTCTATCTTTGAAATTATGGGTTGATGATTCTCGCTTGAATCCTAACTTAGGCCAACAAGTATTTAATGAAGAAAAACAGGCTTTTAATGATTTAATTAGAGTTTTAAAAGAGCAGAAAGGTAAGAAGAATATCGGTAATATCAGTGATAAGATTCAAAATATTGTTAATGATTTAGCGCAATCGGACATTCTTTTAGCTAAAGCGGCTATTTATGACGCTAAGAATATAAAAATCAATGATAAGTTTTTCCAAAAGAAAGCCAATGTTGAAATTAATAAAGCTGAGAAAGAATTAGAGATGGCTATTCTGGTATTTAACAATAATAATCTGGATAAAATGATAGATTATTTAAGAGACTCATGGCATCACGCGCAATTAGCAATTGATTTTTTAAATAAAACTATCAAAATAAATTAAATTGTTTTATATGTCCAACATACGAAATTTTTGCATAATCGCGCATATTGATCATGGAAAGTCAACTCTGGCTGATCGTTTTTTAGAATACACGGGAACTATTGCTAAGCGCGAGATGCGCTCGCAGGTTTTAGATACGATGGATTTGGAGCGCGAGCGAGGGATTACGATTAAGCTGCAACCGGCGAGGATGAGATACAATTATAAAATTTCAAAACTCAAAACTCAAATTTCAAAACAAACTCAAAATCAAAATGTTCAAATTTCAGAACAACACACCCCTAACCCCCCGCCCGAACTCCGTCCGAACGGAAATTCATCCGGGCGGAGAATCATTCGGGCAGGCTCTCAAGAGGGGAATATTGAATATGAATTAAATTTGATTGATACTCCCGGACATGTGGATTTTGCTTATGAGGTGTCAAGATCTCTTGCCGCGGTGGAAGGGGCGATTTTATTGGTGGACGCGACTCAGGGAGTGGAAGCGCAGACGCTCGCGAATTTATATTTGGCGATTGAGCAAAATTTAGAAATTATTTCAGTGATAAATAAAATTGATTTGCCGAATGCGGAAGTGGATAGAGTAAAAAATGAGATAATGAATTTAATCGGATGCAAAGAAGATGAAATTATTTTAACATCAGCTAAAACTGGCCAAAATGTGGAGAAAATTTTAGAGGCTATTGTGGAGAGAGTACCGGCTCCGTCTGGCAACATTGAAAAACCATTGCGCGCTTTAATTTTTGATTCTAAGTATGATGATTATAAGGGAGTTGTTGCGTATATTAGGGTCGTTGATGGAACGATTAAAATGGGTGATAAAATAAAAATGATTGGAACGAATGCGGAAAGCGAGGTTTTAGAAGTTGGCTATCTAAATCCAAAAATGGTGAGTGTTAATAAATTAGAAACAGGAGAGATCGGGTATGTCGTTACAGGTTTTAAAGAGGTTAGAAAGTGCAGGGTTGGCGACACGGTAACTAAGTCAAAAGTCAAAAGTCAAAAGTCAAAAGCAGAGGAAAATATTAGTTCAGAATTAATTGACGGAATAAATGATGTGAAACCATTGCCGGGTTATAAAATTTTAAAGCCGATGGTTTTCGCGAGTTTATTCTGCAAAGATGGAAGCGAGTTTAATCGTTTGCGCGAGGCGATGGAAAAGTTGCAATTAAATGACGCGGCTTTAAGTTTTGAACCGGAAAAATCGCAAGCGCTTGGATTTGGTTTGAAATGCGGATTTTTAGGATTGCTTCATCTGGACATTACGCAAACAAGAATTTTCAGGGAATATGGGCTGGATTTAATTGTTACCGTTCCGAGCGTTGCGTATAAAGTTTTTTCGCAAAAAGGAATGGAAAAAATTATTTCCGGAGCTTATGAGCTTCCAGATCCTGCGCAGATTGAACATATTGAAGAGCCGATAATGAAAATGGATATTGTAACTCATAAGCAATATGTCGGCGCTATTATGCAGTTGGCTCAAGATAGGCGCGGAGTATATGGCACTACGGAATATATTGATGATAAGCGGGCGGTCTTGCATTATAAAATTCCATTAAATTCAATCCTTACGGATTTTTATGATAAACTTAAAAGTGTAAGTTCAGGATATGCTTCGCTGAATTATAATTTTTTAGGATATGAAAAAACAGAAGTAGTGCGGCTTGATATTCTTGTGGCGGATGAAATAGTAGAGCCGTTATCCACTATTTTATACAAGGATTCAAGTTATCAGGTGGCGAGAAAAATTGTTGATAATTTAAAAGATATTTTGCCGCGCCAGATGTTTGAGGTAAAAATTCAAGGCGCGATTGGCGCGAAAATTATCGCATCCGCCAGAATTTCCGCTATGCGAAAAGATGTTATCGCTAAGTTGTATGGCGGCGATGTTACTCGCAAGCGCAAATTGTTGGAGAAGCAAAAAAAGGGAAAAAAAAAGATGAAGTCAATGGGAAAAGTGGATATTCCGAAAGAAGCGTTTATGGCGATATTGAAAAAATAAAAATATACTCCGAATCCACGAATTTTATCCGAATGTCGCCTGCCTGCGCAGGCAGGCGAAAACGAATTTATCCGAATTTGGCTCATGAAATTGAAAAATTTATAGCAATTCAGCAGTAATTTTTTGAAGTCGGGAAATTTTTTTATGTTTTTTTGTTTGTTAAAAAAAGAGGTAAAACGATCCGCATTTAATGCTTCACATTCTATCTCTTTGATTTTAAAAACCGGTTAAAGAGCGAATTAGCGCCAGTTGCTTTTGGGAGCAACTGGCGCTGTAAAAAAAATATCAGCGGGCGATCAATTACTCATTCGATATTGCGATAATCGTTCGGCTACCCACCCACCTTTATTTTTTAGTTGTTCTATTTTTTCAGCAGGGATGGAATTAATAAAGAACAAATCTCTGGAAGATAATAATCTATTGATCAATTTTTCCTCCAGTTTTTTATCGTCCCCCGCTATATATTTTAAAGTGCTCCAATTTACAAGAGAGTAGTTAAAAAAATAAAACCTTTTATATAGCTCTTTAGGTAGGAGGCTATGTTCTCCCTGATTCATCCGCGCCCTTATCTGTTTTTCCAGTTCATCTGGAATATAAATTTCTACAGATTCAGGTCGCCCATTAAGGACGAGTTTTTTTAGAGGGTCATATTTAAAAGTAAGTAAATATGATTCCTTGCCGACAATATACCCTGCAGCTGCGAGTTGGAATACCAAGCCACTTATTCCCTGGTGAAACTCTATAGTTTCCCCTTTGCGCAGTCCGATTAGACCGTCTTTTTTTCCACAAACTTTTATGGATGTTAGGTCTAATCCATAGAAAGCCTCATAGGGATTAAACCACCTTTTTGGAGTGGGGAATTCGTTCTCTGGATCACGGAAAAATATGGGGAGTTTTTTATACCCAATTAAACCCGCAATAAATTTTTTTGACAAGAGACTCTCTCGCCAAATATTGATAACCCCCTCTCTGTCGCCCTCTTTCTCCGCTTCTTTTGTCGCCCAATCTTTTATATGGGGACCATTGTAATACGGTCTTTCCTTTTCAAAATCCCCGATTCTCATTGCTGTTAGAATGGGAATTTGAGTCCTTTTCAGGATTTCCGCTACTGCGTTTACACAAGTTCCTTTCCGAAAAATCAATCTTTTCTTTCCGCGATAGTTATTTCCATTGGGAATTAAAAAGTATTTTTTTATAGCAGGGGACTGTCGCCTAAGGCAACTTTGGTAAAAAACTAATAGCATTCAACTGATCAAAGTTAAATTTTATTGATTTTTTATCAATTTTTATCAATTTTACTCTTTTTTATCCCTTTTAAAGCATAATACTCCCTTGCGGG
>JAZDEU010000011.1:0-21140 GCA_043808545.1 bacterium
TGGCGATGTAGTTATAAAGGATATGATCACGGACGCAAATGGAAATTATACTTTAGCGGATATTCCGGAATTGGCTGACTATAATGTGATTGTTTCAAAAGAAGGTTATGCTAATAGCGATTCCGGAACCTTTAATTTAACCGCGAATAAAGTATTTAATTTTATTCTTTCTGGCGCCGCTTTGCAAGGAGCGGCTAGATTCCAATTAACTTGGGGAAGTTCGCCGCAAGATTTAGATTCGTATTTAAAATTCGGTGTTACTCACATTTATTATTTTTATAATACTGATTCAAATCATGCGAATTTAGATACAGACGACCGAGATGGCTATGGTCCTGAAAATATAAGAATTCAAACTTTGATTGATGAAATGACATATAAATATTTTATTCATGATTATTCTGATAGAGATAGTTGCAGTAACGGCAGCTTTAATGGCGCGAAAGTTGAAGTTTATAATTCTGGCGGGGTAAAAGTTAAAGAATATACTTCCACTCATACTGGTAATTGTTATTGGTATGTTTTTGACATGGATGATTCCGGCAAAATAACAGACAAGAATACTTATCAAAACAATAAACCATAATAATATGAACAAAAGAAAGTTAATAATTAGTATTGGGATATTGCTTACACTTATTTTAATAAGCGGCGGAATTTTTATTATTAAAAATAGAAAAGGCGAGGAAAAGATTATTTCAAGTTCTAATCAGATAGAAAGTCAAAAACAAGAAGAGAAAAGCAGTTTTATTTTGTCTGAAGAAGAAAAGCGGCAATTTGGACTAATTGATCAGGCAGAGGTGCCAATTTTAACCCAGTCAGAAAAAAAACAATATAATATCGCTTCGGAAAACAGAGTTCATTTTATGACTGACGAAGAAAAGATGAGATATAATATAAAAATTACTGAACCAGTGCCAATAGAGATGGTTGGAGGAGGAGAAAATTCTATAGGACCTTTGCCAAAAATTTATTTGCCAGAAGGCGCTTTGGGTTCCACTCCGATAATTACCGAAAAAACCGATAGCGATAATGACGGTTTGACTGATATAGAAGAATTAAAACTTTACGACACAAATCCAAACAAATCTGATACCGACGGCGACGGCATAAGCGATTTTGATGAAGCTCATGGCATAAAATAAAACATGAAAGATTTTCAGAAATGGCATATACAAAAGAATAAATTGCATAAAAGCAATAAGCGCATTTATTTTAGAATAAGGGAAATTTGGTGGTGTTCAGTGGGATTGAATATTGGATGCGAGCAAGATGGCAAAAACGATCAGTTTGAAAGACCTGTTTTAGTGTTGAAAAAGTTTAATAATGATATGTTGTGGATATTGCCTTTAACAACAGTAATAAAAACAGGCAGCTATTATTATTCGTTTGAATATAATAATAACACATATTCAGTCATATTATCCCAATTAAGAATTATAAGCAGTAGACGATTATTAAGAAGAATTAGAAAAATAGGTCAACTTGATTTTGAAGAAATACGGATGTTATTGAAAAAATTGATATAAAAAACGATCCCGCTCAGAATGGGCGGGATCTCGAGGGCTTCAATAAAAAAGATGAAGCCATTTATACAAGAAGTATAGCATAAAAAAAAAAAAATGTCAATGGTTAATTTAATCCTATGTTTGAAGATTTAAAACCACAACCAAAGAAATTAGGAATTCAGAATCAAGAATTAAGAATTAAGAATGGGGCTGGGGAGGCGGGAAAAAAAGTGGAGGATATTTTTTCCGATGCGGGCGTTGATAAAGACAGACCGTTTCTTAATGAAGCTAATGAGGAATATAAAAAGAAGATAGAAAAAGAGGCTAAAGAGAAAGATGTTTCTGGAAATAAAAAGAAAATTATTTTTATCAGCTTTAGCGTTTCAGCAGTTATTTTAATTATAGTTTTTTTTGTAGTTTTAAATAAATTTAATTTTTTAAATTTTACGGAAGAAGCTCCAGTCGCGGAAAAAGAACAGATGCCTGCGGAAACAGGTCTTCCTGCAGAAACAAGTCTGCCTGAGCAAACAAATCAAGAGGAGAACTTAAATATCATGCCTGCGCAACCAGAGAGTCCTCAACCTGAAATTATTGATACCGACGGCGACGGACTCACGGATGAAGAAGAAGCGAAACTTGGCGCATCTCCTAATAATGTTGACACAGATGGCGACGGTTTATCGGATAGAGAAGAAATAAATGTATATAAAACTGATCCTTTAAATCCGGATACCGATAGCGACGGATATTTAGATGGAGTGGAAGTAAAGGGTGGATATAATCCGAAGGGAGAGGGGAAACTATATGGGAATTTTTAATTTTTAATTTCAAATTTTTAATGAATTTTTAATGAAATAATTTTTAAAAGAAGAGAGAAATTAAAAATTAAATAAATAGTGTCTGTTGAAATAGTAATAAAATCACCGTCCCGCCAGAGTCTCCCCTAAAGGGACCCTGGCGAAAATTTGATAATTGTGCGTTTTTATCGTCGGAGTCCCCGTTGGGAGACTCCGACGGGACGGTGCCGAAGCCACTATTTCAACAGCAAATAAATAGAAATTGAATAAAAATTTTAAATTAAAAATTAAAAATTTTAAAATGTTTAACTTTTTTAAAAAAAATAAAAAAGAAGATGAGGCGGAGCAGGCAGGAAGTGATAAAGAAAGAAGAGCTTTAGACACAGCAGTTTCACAGCTTGCAGGGATAAGCCAAGAGGATTTAGATAAAGATGTGGAAATCCATGTGATGCCTGCTAAGTTTTTAGTTTCTGAAAATAATGCAAATAATAAGAAAAAAGTTCTAGTAATAATAGGAGGATTTTTATTATTGATTATTTTTGTTTTGTTAATTATATTTTTTATTTTTAAAGATAATATTTTCCCTCCCCAAAAGATAGAATCTGCTCCGGCTAAAACAGAAACACCGCAGACGAAGGAAAATGGCGCAGGGGAAAATAATATAATAGAGTCGGAGAACATTGCGACAGAGACCGTGGAAGTTGTTGCGCCTGATAAATTTTTGTGCAGTGAACTGTCCGACTGCCTTTGGAGATCAGGTTTGCCTGAAAGACTTGGCGGATGCGGATGTTTTAGCAAGAAATATTTAGATTATTTAGATGCTTTAAAAAATATTTATGAAGAAAAAGATGTTATTATTGAATGCGCTCCTTCGGCTTCTTTAGAATCATGCGAGTGTGTTTTAAATAAATGTCAAATGAAAATCGCGACAAGCACCGAAGAGATAATCGCGACAAGTACGGCAGAAGCAATAGCGGCAAGCACTGAAAATGTAATTGCGACAAGCACAGAAAATGTAGTAGCGACAAGCACTGAAGAAATAATCGCAACAAGCACTCCGCAAAATTTAGATTCTGATAAAGATGGGTTGTCAGATAAAGAAGAAGTTTTGCTTGGAACTGATAAAGTTTTGCCAGATACTGACGGCGATGGATATTTAGACGGATTAGAGGTTTCTAATCTATATGATCCTAAAATTTTATCTCCGGCTAAAATTACGGATGGGGGAGATATTATAAAATTTTATAATGAAACAAGATACTCTTTATTATATCCTAAATCGTGGGAGGCAACCGTTTCTGAAGAAGGAAAAGTAATTTTTGATGCTGGAGACGGAGAATTTATTGAACTTTTAATCTCTCCAAATCCTGATTCTTTGCCTGTTATTGATTGGCGCAAAGCGCAGACATTAGGGAATACGGAAGGAACATTAGATGAGATAATGAATAAAAATAATCTTAGAGCTTTAAAAGTTAATAATACAGTTTATGTCAATGATTATAATTATGTTTATATCTTAACTTATAATCCAATAAATTATGAAGAAGGAGTTTCAACGGAGAATTATTCCGCTGTGTTTTCTATGATGTGGCAGAGTTTAAATTCAAAAATTGATACGGATGGAGATGGAATCGTTGATTATAAAGAGATTGATTTTTATAAAACCAATCCCCGCAATGTTGATACCGACAGTGACGGGCATAATGACGGAGATGAGATTTTAGGCGGGTATGACCCGTTAAAATAAATTTTTAATTTCAAATTTTTAAATAATGCTTGAATTTTCAATTTTTAAAACAGGAGGATGTTAGAAATTTAAAATTTGTTAAAATATGCAATGCCCAGCGCATTAAAAATTTAGACATTGAAAAATTATTTAAAAATTATAAAATTAAAAATTATAAAATTTTAAACTGCATTTGTTAGTTATTTTTTAAAATTTATTATTCATAATGATTATAGAAATCAACAATACAACAAATTTTCCAGTGAACAAAAAAAGTGTTCAAAGAGTTGTGGATAAATGCGTGAAAATTTTTAAAATTAAAAACGGAGAATTGTCTATTGCTTTTATTTCAAATAGAGATATTAAGAAATGGAATAAAATTTATCGTAAAATTGATAAACCGACAGATGTTTTATCTTTTGGCAGTTTGATAATTGATTCCCCCCCTTTCCAAAGGGGGGTTAGGGGGGATTTTTTGGAGGCAGTAACTATGGATATAGAGAATGACGGGACGCGAAATTACGCAGAGATATTGATTTCTTATAAAATAGCTAAAAAACAGGCGAAAGAAAATAAAATTTTAATAAAAAAAGAAATAGAACGGCTTTTAATCCATGGAATTCTGCATCTGTTAGGATATGATCATAAAAAAGATAAAGACGCGGATGAGATGGAAAAAATGGAAACGCAATTTCGCGGTCGCAACATTTGAGAAGCGGTGCGAACGCGAATAAACCCAATATTGCAAACCATTGAAAAAATATTAAAAACAAAGTATTATATAATTAAGAACAACTATAAAGTTGATAGACAAATTTATGAAAAATCAAATTATTACAAGCCTTGATTTAGGCACTTCCCATGTCCGCATCGCAGTAGGGCAGAAAGACGAAAACGATCCTAACAAAGTCCAAATAATCGGACTTGTTGAAGTCCCGACTCAAGGCATAAGCAAGGGCATGATAACGAGTATTGAAGATACGGTATCCAGCATCACAAGCGCTTTGGAGAGAATAGAAAAAATTACAGGTTTTCCAGCGAGCGATGTCGTTGTTGGAATATCCGGAAGCCATATTACTTCGCAATTAGGAAAAGGCGTAATAGCAGTGTCTAAAGTCAACGGAGAGATAGAGGAGGATGATGTTTCAAGAGCGATAGAAACCGCTCGCAGCGTTAGTTTGCCTCCAAATAAGGAGATATTGCATATTATCCCCAAAAGCTTTATAGTAGATGGACAAGGAAACATAAAGGATCCCATCGGAATGACAGGAATACGTTTAGAAGTTGAAACAATGGTTATACATGGCGCAAATTCCCAGATTAAAAATTTAACAAAATGTGTTTATAGGACAGGGCTTAATATAGAAGATTTAATTTATTCTGCTTTAGGCGCGTCAGAGGCAGTGCTTTCTAATAGACAGAAAGAATTAGGAGCAGCTGTTGTTGATATCGGCGCCGCGACGACTAATTTGGCTGTTTATGAAGGAGGAGAATTAATCCATGCCGCGGTTCTTCCAATCGGATCTGATCATATTACATCGGATATTGCATTAGGCTTGCGAATAGATTTAGATACAGCGGAAAAAATAAAAATAAAAGATGGGTGCGCGATGTCTTCGGATGTTGATAAAAATGATGAAATAAATTTATCTGATTATGGAGAAGATAACGCGCAAGTCTCCAGAAAATATTTATATAAAATAATAGAAGCGCGAGTGGAAGAGATTTTTGAAAAGGTTAACGCAGAGCTTAAAAAAATAGAGAAAGCGGGAATGCTCCCCGCCGGCGCAGTTTTAACAGGGGGAGGCGCAAAATTAAAAGGAATTGTAGAACAAGCAAAAAAACAATTAAGACTTCCCGCGAGATTAGGAACTATTGAAAAAGCCTCAAGCGTTTTAGATAAAGCTTATGATCCTTCATTTTTTACATCCATCGGGTTAATTATTTGGGGTAATCAGATGTTAGGAAAGGAAGCGGAAAAAAGTTTTGAAATGAAAAATTTAAAGGAGGGTATGAAAAAATTAATTAAATGGTTGAAAAGCCTAAAACCGTAGTCAAGTATTAAGTATATAGTATTAAGTATCAAGCGGCTAAATACTAAATACTAAATACAACATACTAATTTTTATGTCAGAAATTAAACCGGATATTGAAACATTTGCAAAGATTAAAGTAATTGGAGTCGGAGGGGGAGGAGGAGCGGCCATCAATCGGATGGTTCGTTCTAATATTCGGGGAGTTGAATTTATTTCCATAAATACTGATTTGCAAGCTTTGCGCTATTCAGAAGCTCCTCATAAAATCCATATCGGAAAAACTTCCACGCGCGGACTTGGAGCTGGGATGAATCCAGAAGTCGGAAGAAAAGCCGCAGAAGAAAATCAGGATGAAATTAGAGAAGCGTTAAAAGGCGCTGATATGGTTTTTATAACATGCGGACTTGGAGGAGGAACGGGAACAGGCGCGGCTCCAATACTCGCTGAAATCGCGAAAGATTTAGGCGCTTTAACAGTCGCGGTTGTAACAAAACCTTTCATTTTTGAAGGCATGCAAAGAAAGGGACTTGCAGAAAAAGGATTTGAAGAATTAAGCGAAAAAGTTGACACTATTATTACTATTCCTAATGACAGGATACTGCAGATTATAGATAAAAAAACTTCTTTATTAGATTCGTTCGCGGTAGTTGACGAAGTATTAAAAAACGGAGTTCAAGGAATATCAGAGCTCATCACAGTGCATGGGCTTATTAATGTTGATTTTGCAGATGTGAAAGCGATTATGGAAGATACAGGCTCGGCTTTAATGGGAATTGGAAGAGCTTCTGGCGAGAATAGGGCGGTAGAAGCCGCGAAGATGGCTATCTCAAGTCCTCTTTTAGAATTATCTATTGATGGCGCGAAAGGGATTTTGTTTACTGTGTCAGGTAATTCAACTCTTGGGATGCACGAAGTTAACGAGGCTGCAAAAGTTATTACAAGTTCCGCGGATGGAGACGCGAAAATTATTTTTGGAGCAGTGCTTCAGGAAGATTTAGGCGATGAAATAAAAATTACAGTTATCGCAACTGGTTTTGAGATTAGAAATAAAAAACCTTTAATAATGAGAGGAGATTTTGCGGGCAGTATGGATTTATCGTCTGGCTATCAAGCGAGTTCTCATGGTTCTTTGGAATCATTTAATAGTTCCAGATCGCGCGATTTAAGAAAAGTGCAAGCAGAATTAGTGAGGAACGAAGAAGAAGAGGATGGAAATAGTCCCCGCAATGAGCGGGACAGTCAAAAGTCTATAAAGTCAACCCGTCCGAACGACTGCCCGCCTGAACGGATGTCTATTCGCGCAGATCGCTCAGTCGGGCGGGAAGCTTATAAAGCCGAAGATATGGAAGAAGAAAGTGATGATAATAAAGAAATGGAAGAGGATTTAGATGTCCCGGCTTTTTTGAGAAAGAAGATGATGTAAAAGTTAGCATTATGGACATCACAGCATGTTAAAATTTATATGAAACCAATAATAATCGCAAATTGGAAAATGAAACTGGGGATTAAAGAAAATATTGATTTGACAGAAAAAATTAAAAAAGGTTTAATTAAGAAAGAAAGTCGTATTTACGATAAATTTTTGAGTATCCAGAATCGTTGGAATAAGAATTTAGATGTTGTATTATGTTCTTCATTTACTGCTATTTCTGAAATTAAAAAAATAATCCCTAATACAGGGCTTAAATTAGGCGCGCAAGATATTTTTTGGGAAGAGAAAGGCGCTTATACAGGAGAAATTTGCGCGTCCCAGCTTAAAGAGCTAGGCGTAGAATATGTTATAATAGGTCATTCTGAAAGGAGAGGATTTTTAGGAGAAACGAATGAGATAATACATAAAAAAATGAGATTGGCGTTTGAGGCGGAATTAATTCCTATTTTATGCATAGGAGAAACTTATGATGAGCGTAAAAGCGGAGAAAAGGATTATATCATTATCCGAGAACTTATAAAAGCGCTTGAAGGGATTGATGTGGCGGATAATCAACAATTAATAATCGCATACGAGCCGGTCTGGGTTATTGGGACAGGGCAGGCTGTTTCGCCTGAAGAAGCGGAATTATCAGGGAAACTTATAAAAAATTCCTTGCTTGATTTATTTTCGCGGGATTTTATAAATAATAATATTAGGATTGTTTACGGAGGAAGCGTTTCATCAAAAGATGCGAAGCAATTTCTTGATCAACCGAGCATAGACGGAGCGTTAGTTGGAGCCGCCAGCCTAGACGCAAAAGAATTTTTAGATATAATTAAACAATGCCACTAGTAAAACAAAATTCAAATAAATTTTTGACTTTTGACTTTTAACTTTTGACTTAAATATATGCTTGTACATACAAAAGATTTACTTCCAGATGCTCAAAAGAATAAATACGCGATTGGAGCTTTTAATACATTTAATTTAGAGATGACACTCGGGATAATTCATGCGGCGCAGGAAGTTATGTCTCCTGTTATTGTGCAAGTTACCGAAAATGAGATAAAATACGCTGGTCTGAAGCCGATTACGCACATTGTTGAAACAATAGCTAAAAATGAGGCTATAAATGTTCCGGTTGCTTTGCACTTAGATCATGGGAAAAGTTTTCATTCAGTCGCCGAATGTATTAGCGCTGGTTTTTCTTCTATTCAAATTGACGCGTCAGATCTTCCATTTGATGAAAATGTTGTTTTAACTAAACAAGTAGTAGAATATGCTCATAGATATGGTGTTTGGGTGCAGGGAGAATTAGGCGCGATGCAAGGGAAAGAGGGTGCGATGGCTATAAAATTGGGTAAAAAATTTGATATGGAAAGATATATGACAAAACCGGAGCAGGTGGCGGAATTTATAGAAAAAACGAAAGTAGATACTTTGGCCGTTTCAGTTGGAACTATACACGGGATGTATCCGGGGATAGAAAAAGTGGATCATGAAAGGCTTAAAAAAATTCATGAGTTAGCAGATTTGCCATTAGTGTTGCATGGAGCATCGGGAACTCCTAATAGCGATATAACAAGAGCCATAGAAGAAGGCGGGATAAATATTATAAATATCGGCACTCTATTAAGATTAGAATTTTCCCAAGCATTGAGAGCTACAATTTTAGCTGATTATGAAGAAAATGATCCCAGAAAATTACTAGCCGCTTCTATTGAAGCTGTTAAATCTGCCGCGATTGAAGAAATGAAATTGTTTAAAAGCAATGGGCGAGTTAGGTAAATTGAGTAATAATTTAAAATTTAAAATTAATAAAATGTTATACATAATTCCAATCGTTATAATAATTTTATCTTTAATATGGATATTTTTTATTATTGCGAAAAAATTAGCGCAAGTTTCCTTAATTGATGTTAATACTATACCTGAAGAAAGAGAGCGAACGATAAAAGATAAAATTATGGTTGACAGGTTAAAAAGAAAAACATCTGCAGAAATTGCGAAATTTGAAAGCATTTTAACTCCCATTTTTAAAAAGATTAAAAATTTCGGGGAGACAACTTACGACAGAATGTTAGAATTAGAAAAAAAATATCAAGAAAAAGGAAGAAAAAGGTTTTTAGACAGCAGCGCGAAAAATAAAATAAAAATGCTTCTAGAAGTCGCGCAAGATTATCTTGATAAGGATGATTTTATGAATGCGGAAAATAAGTACATTGAAATTATCAGTTTAGATCATCGGAATATGGATGCGTATAAAAAATTAGCGGATATATATTTAAAGCAAAAAGATTATGAGCATGCGAAAGAAATTTTAACTCATGGCTTAAAAATAAATAGAAAAGATGAAGAAGTCTATCGTAAGTTAGGAAATTTATTAGAAGAGAAGGGTGATTTTGAAAGCGCTTTAGAAAATTATTTAAAAATTATTTCTTTAAATCCTAAAAAGACTTTAAATTATGCGAGATTAGCAGAGCTTTATCGGAAAATGGAAAATTATGAAAAAGAAGCTGAAGCTATTGAAAAAGCAGTTTTTTTAGATCCGAATAATCAGAAATATCTTGATTTATTAGTGAATGTTTATATAATATTGAAAAATAATAAAAAAGCGCATGAGGCTTACGAGAGATTAAAAATTGCTAATCCTGAAAATGAAAAATTAGATGAAATAAAGCGGAAAATTGAGGGGATGGGATAATAATCAAAAAAGAAAAAAGCAATTAACAAATAATTTTTTAAAAATAATTTTTCATTAAGTTTGTTTTTTTGTTTCCTTGTTTTCTTGAAGACGCCGTTGTAGCTCAGTTGGTAGAGCAACTCCATGGTAAGGAGTAGGTCTGCGGTTCAAATCCGCACAACGGCTCTGTTTTTTTATCTTCTATTTTTTTATACCACGCATTTAATTTTTCCTTTGCGGAGTTCCTGAGGTAATTACAGCAGTATCTTTAAAGGGATTTTTCAGCTCTCCCCAATTTATTTCTTTTTCCATTTGCTTTTCTTCTAATTTTTTTTCCATTTCTTCAAATTGGTCTACATTGGGCAAAGAGATATTACTTTTAAATATTGATACAATTTGCGAGTCTGATATGCTTCCATATAAATAATTTTTTAAAAAACTCCCAAGAAAAATAAAAACGGCAACCAAAACAATTAGCAGAAGGAGATAAAAATTTCTAAAAAGATGTATTATTTTTTTTAGCATATTTATTTTTTCCCAGTTGTATTTATACATGAATCAATGTATATTATAGCTTCTACTTTATTTTTATTTTCTTCTGTTGTTTTTATATTTGATGCTGCCAGGCTTTGGATAACTATATTTTTAGTATTTATGTAATAGGGAAGCCGCCTTAGATCGTAAAAATATTTTATTATATTTATATAATCTCCTGTTATTTGCAATTGCATATCCAGCTCATTTTTTTTTTCTTTTGCCGTCTTATCATCATTTTGATAAACGAATGTATTTATATTTTGTTCCAGATTATTATCAGTGGCTATCCCTTCTAATGCGGTAATTAGTTTTAATTCTTCATTTTTTTCTATGTAGATATTTGAAAATTTCTCGCTGCTTTGTTTTATTTTTTTAAATCTTGACATAACTGTTCTAAGATTTTGGCGATTGTCGTATTTTTTTTCTAAGTCAAGACGGATATTGTTAATTTTAGAGCTTATTTCTTTTATATTTTTCATAGTTGGCGCAATTATAAAAGCAGTTATTCCGCAGGTTGCGATAATAATTATAATAACCGTTGATATGAATTTTGTTTTCGTTCTAATCATTTTTTAAGAATTGCTTTTTAGTGTTAAGTGAGCTTCTATATAAAAATCAATATTTTCTTTTTTTAACATATTGCTTATAGGCGCTTGAATATTATTAAAGATAGCGCTATCTCCCATGTTCTTTTGAAATTCAATCAATCCATCTCTCGTCTTCGCTTTGCCTTTAAAAACCGTTTTTTTATTTTCAATATTTATGCTTAGATTAGAAAGCGTAATATTTTCAGGAATAAGATTTGTAATTTCTAACAATAAATCATCATAATATATATAATCTTTTTGCGTTTCTTTTACATTTGCAAGCAGCGCATTCATTTTTTCTATATCCGTCTTAAATAATTTATAATCCGTATTAACAAGGGATGTGCTAAAAACCGTATCATTAAAAATGTTAACTAATATAACATTAGCGCCTTCTAATATTATTGCGATTAAAATAGCAAAAATTAAAATAGTCAGCAAAAAATCTTTAAGCAGAATATGCAATTTTTTAAATTTTAATTCTTCTTTTTTAGATTGCGATAATAAATTTAAACAAATCATATTTCAGCATTCGTTTTTTCCTGTTCTAAAATTATTAAGCGCGAGTCCGATGCTCGCGGTATAGGATGCTATGTCTGGATTATTAAAATAATTATCATTTTTATCTGAAATTAAGTTAATTGTCGGCATGATGATTTCGGTTTTTATTTTAGTATTTTCAGTAATGACTTTATCCAAGTTTTTCAGATTAGCATCTTCTCCGCATAGAATCAAGTTATTTATTTTTTTATTTCCATAGTATGCCAGATAATAGTTTTCAATGTTTTTTATTTTTCTTATTATGTCTAATACAAAAGGTTCTAATATTTTTTTTACCGCGCCTTTTGCTTTTTTTTCATCTAATCCGCACATATTTTTAGCTTTAATCGCTTGTTTCCTGTCAATTTTTAAAGAGTTCATTAGCAAGCTGATTATTTTTTCTCCGGAAAAGGGAAGCGTTATGCTAAATTCAACAGTATTAGTATAGAGCATAAACATAGAGGCGGAAGAATCTATATATAATATTCCTGTAGAATTATTTTCATCCCGTTTCTCGTCATTTTTTATTACAGCCCTTGCGATGGCTAATGATTCTATTTCTAAGGCGATGGGAGACAGCCCCGCTTTTTCCAGAACATTTATGTATTGTTCTATTATTATTTTTTCCCCTGCGCCAGCGAGTATTTTTAACGGCTGATTGTTTAGTTTATTTTTTATTTTTTTATAATTTATAATTTCCCAGTCTATATATAAGCTGTCAATTTTTTCAGGAATATGGGCTGAAAGTTCATTTTCTACTATTTTTTGCATAGCATCATTTTTTCCGTTCGCTTCTAATTTTTTTAAATATGTAAGCTGTTCAGGAAGAGAGCAGATAATCTCGCGGTTAGAAATTTTATTTTTCCCCCCCGCTTCTTTAAATAAATTTTTTATTGATAAAATAAGATCCGCTTCCCTCATTATTTTTCCATTAAAAATAGTTCCGTTTGGCAGCGCTATTTTATTTAATAAAGTTATTTTACCTTTATTATCTATTTGAGCGATCCGCGCGAATTCATTATTTATATGCAGTCCGATTGGATTTTGTGTTGAGAAAATATTAAACATAATATAAAAATCAAAAGTCAAATCTCAAAATTCAAAAATTTTATCTGAATTTATGACAGTTTTAAGTTTTTAGTTGTAGTTTTGAACTTTGAGCTTTAAGTTTTGAATTTTAACTGTTTATATTATATCATATTTTTTAAAATAGCGTAATCTTTTAAAAGCGAATTAAAAGCCGCTAACAAGTTTTGTAAAAAACTATTAGCGACTTTTATTTTTTTATTATTATATCAAGAACGGAAATCGGCTCTCCGTTCTCGTCAACTTTTATTGTTACCTCCTTTCTCCTATCGCCGGCAATTAAAATGTAATCGCCCGGAATGACTTTGTTAAAATAAAAAGTGCCGTCAGAAAGGACATCGCTTTCTGCGATAATCCTTCCTGTTTTTTTGCCAGCCAATTGGATTTTTAACGCATTGCCTTCATCAACTCCCATAATTTCAGCGGTTAAATAAACTGGAATTTGAACTTTCACTGCGGTCGGTCCAAGCAAGTCTACGAAAGCAGGCTTATCAGGAATAGAACGAAATGGCAAATTTTCAAAATCCGCTCCAATATACATTTTACGAGGGAACGAAGTTTTTATCCATGCTGTCCCGTTATCTGCTGTTGTAAATCTGCTTGGTTTTCCGTCAATATTTATCCTTATCTGCTTTAGCGATTGATCAATATTATTTTCAAAAATTCCATTATAGTTTTTGTCAAGAAAAATATGGACAAAAATTTTACCGCGATTGATTGCCGAATCAGCAGAACAGGATTGTGAATTTTGCGAGACAATTATAGAACCGCTAAATCTGGAATTAAAAGATACAGCGTAGCTATCGCGATCATATTGAAAAGTTTGCGTAAAATTTCCAAATCCATGCAGATAGCAGGATAATGCGCAGAAAATCTGATTAAAATTTTCCCCTGAATTTAACAAACTGAATTGCCAGCCGCCTTTTTTGTATTCGTATTTGACAGAAGGAAAATCGTTTGACAGAAGGAAATTTCTCCTTAACGATACTTCAAATCTGTGTTTTTTGAATCGGTAGTTTAAATTGATCTCAGCTTCTTCAAAATATCCGTCATCTCTGGAAATAGCAATAGAACACTGGATTTTTCTATATGGAATAAATGACAGAGATAATTTTTCGCGATCTTGCCATTTTTGTTCTTTTTCATAGACGCAAATATTTCCTGAAATCGCAGAAGTTTTAATATTGCAACGGCCATTCAGAGAAACATATCCGTTTTCTTTTTGAATTAGATCAAAAGATATATATCCATAATTCAAATTTAGAGAAGAAATGGAAAATTTACATTGCGGTTTATTATCAATCAACCCAATCGCGCTATCCAAAAGGCAATTTTTATTTGGTTGGGTATAAGACAAATAATAATCTTTCCCAGCGCTACCAAGTGAAAGCAGTCAACCGTATTTCATTCCATAATTAAAATGAATATTGTGTGTAAATTCTTCCGTTTCATTCTCTTGTAGCAAAGAGCCGTAAAAAGAAAATTTGCATTGACCAGGATAAGAATAGGGAATTATGCGGGTCTGATATTCATTTACTTCATCGCCATAAAGAGTCAAATAATGATGAAAAAATTCATTTGCGCCTTTTCTTAAATAAATTATGTCATTCGGTTCAAAATATTTACCATCATAAAAATATGCTTCATTTCGTATCTCCTTACTGCTGGCATTTAATAATCTGCCTGCCGGAAAAGGAAATAGCTCGTCTTTTTCTAAAGAAAAAAGTTCAACGCCTCTGCCTGACCAAGATTTGTTAGTTAGAGGATCTTGAGAAAAAACATTCAATTCACCAAAAGTTATTCCAGTTTTATATTTCTCGCTGAAATAGCTAAACTTTTCATTTTCAAATTTTCTTCCTTGGTCGGCATTAAATTTATAATTTGTTGTGAAAATAAAGTTTGAAAAATTCGCTCCGAAATTTGAATTAAGAGAAAAAAAATTTCTGTCAGATTGAGAAAAGTTAGTTAAAGAATACTCTGCGGCAAGAACAGGCATTTTTGTAAGTTTGCTATTTTCAAAGTTTGCGGAGTTTTTTAGATAATTCCTTAAAGCTGATTCGCATTTCTTTCCACTTTCTTTTTCTTCTTCCAGCTCCTCCATTATTTCAAACGCGAATTCTTGGTTTGTTGAATTAACATTTAGGACAAGTTCTCGCAAATTAAATTTTGCTTTGACGCCAAAAAGTTTGGAAATATCTTCTGGCGCAAGCCAATAACCGAGATATGAATTTACGGGAAATTCATCAGATGTTGAAAATGTCTCGCCTGTTTTTTTGTTAATATCTAACTTATACCATTTTGCTTTGCCGAATGTTGCGCCTGTAATCAATCCGTTTTCTTCGTTAAAATAAAATTTCATTATTTTAGCGAATTCTCTTATATCAATAAGGATGCTTGCATCATCAGATATTAAAACAGGAAAATTTTCGCACAATTTCTTGCTGTTAGCGCGTAAGAAAACAGAACCTTTTCCATAATCTATGGAAATTATTTCATCAACTATAACGCGCGAATCGTCATACATTGAAATGTATTTGATTCTTATCTTCCTAAAATCTGCGGACGGCAGGTAAAGCAATCTCTTAGTTATTACTAAGAAATTAGGAATTTTTTGCAACAGTTTTTGTCCGCCTGCGCCATCTATTCCGTAAATTTCCATATTTCCATAAAGTATTCTTGAAAGGCCGCTGGTTTCAATAAGAATTTTCTTGTCTTTCTCATCGCCGCCAATGTCCGCGATTTTGGCTTTCATTTTAGACGTATCGTTAAAAAGAAAGATAGGAATTCCGCTTCCGATTATAGTTTCCACCTCGGCATGTATTCCATTCTGATTTACAGCCATTTTTGTTTTTACGCCGATCAGGGTTAAATGCAATCTCGCGTAATGTTCGCCAATTATTTTATTCGGATCCACTAGAAAATTTATTGTTTGTTCCTGCCCTGGCGGTAAAGACATTATAACCCGCGGAGTAAAAGTGATTGCCTTGCAAAATTCTTTTTCTGAATCTGATGTGATAAAATTTCCTTCTGCATCCTTTGTTAGCGGGATGATTTCCAGTTTAAATGAAACTTTTTCATTTCCGTCATTTGTCACCTTTATAGATGAGGAGAATTTTTTTCCCGTCCGAAAAAATTCTATTCTAGTCGGGTATATTTTTGCAAAACCGGCAAATGGAAATAATACAAATGTAAAAAAAACAAGACAAACTGTAATATACCGTTTCATTAAAATGTCCTCTCTGATAAAGCAGTAGTTTATGAAATAAAAGTAAGGGGGGGGGGGGGGTAAAGCGCATAATAAATATTGCGATTTACTTTACCCCCATAAAAAATAAAAGGAAGGAAGCTAAGATATTAAATAAAGGGTTTAAAAAAAGTGGCGGATACTACATAACAGTATCCAGTTAAATTACAAGAATTAGTCGTACTCCGCAAAAACATAAGCGGAGCCAGTGTAAGTCCCAGCTGTGGTTCCATCCGGCACATTAAGCGTGCCGCCTACTTCTACGCCTCCGTTACCAAATGAATCAAGGTGCGTGTTAAGCGGTTTTCCAGTAGCGGATAGGTTGCTGTTAATGTCATAAATTGTCACACTCGAAAGTGTGAGAGTAGCTGTTCCATTCGACAAAGTTATTGTTGATGTCACATCCCCTCCAGTAGAGCCAGTAGAGGACGATGCCCAGAAAGCAACTGGCGCGTCCCGCACGCCGGCGCATAGGACTTTACCAGCTCCCATATCGCCCTCGCCTATGGCTCGCGTCATATTGGCGGTCATTTCGCCAAAAGCGACATCACTTACCTTGCTTAGGGCGAAACTGGAAACCACCTCAGTTGAAACATTGACTAGAGTATTACTCTGCGCCAATGCCAGCGAAGGCAAAACAAATAAAAAAATAAGCGACAAAATCATTATAATTTTTTTCATAGAATTTCTCCTTATTTTATTCCTTATCTTGCTTCCCACCCTTTTAAAATTTTCTTGCTTCCCTTTCCAAATTGTTAAAGAACAATAAAAAAAGAAATCCCTCCTCATTCTTTTATAAGTATATTGTTTATTTAAAAATAAAACAATCTTGACAAATTTATCTGTTTTATGAAAAATTTGTGATTAGTGTAAATTAGTTTTAAATTCACGGTTATTCGTCTATTCTTAATATTCTTCTTCCCAATATTCAACTGTAATAATTGGCGAAAATTCACTGCCGCCTAAAGTATCTATCACCGCTTTTTCATTAAAATTTATCGCTATTCCATTTACTAACATGGATGCCAAAACATCGCGAGCTATTACACTTCCAATTATAGTAAAATTAGAGCAATAACGATTATTAAATTCTAAATTATTGCTCGCATAGACAATGCCATTGATGTTAACGCTATTTATGCATTGATTAAAAGTAATGTTATTAGCGAATATGCCAGACGGATTTCCGTCAACATGTCCTATAGCAAGCGTAGCGCTGTTTGCAGGACATGACTCCCACCAATGTCTATTATAACCAATATCAATTCTTCCATTTGTCGCTAAAACTCCGTTTACTGTTAAATTATGCCCGTTTTCTATTGAGATATTGCCGGTAACATAAACTACTCCATCCAGAACCAAAGCAGGATTATCATCTAAAAGTTCTCTAAATTCAGGATTTGTATAATAATGTTCTGGTTCTTGCTCTTGCGCCATTGTTGCAAAATCAAAATTTATCCCCGGCATTGCTATTGAAGCAGGCGCGGGAGGATTCAAATTTTGCGCGTGTATTTCAGTAGCGCTTAAATCAGACCAAAGTAATTCAAAAATATTATCAACCGCCTGCGCTTTGTCTTGCGCATCCACATCGCTGCCCAATGTTACAATTATGTCTTCATTAGCAAAAATACTCCCGCTATTAATATCTATGTTAGAGCCCCATATTTCAATATTCTTGCCTGTAAATACAGCGTTATTATCTATCTCGCTTCCTCCCATAGCTTTAAAAACTTGCGTTTTAATCACTCTTTGCGAAGTTTTATCATTTATAGAAAGTGTGCTTGTAGCGTAAACGGTCGCTTTTGCGAGATCATAATTTTCAACTAAGATGTCATATTGTCCATTAGGAAATAATGCTGATCCTCCTGTGGCGCTCAGCGTCCCAGTTGGCTCTGTTTCAAAATTAGTTTGCCATTCTGGATCATTTTTTAATTTCCATATCGCGTATTCAACTCCTGATTCAGCTAAATAATATGCCTGTTGCGAGATAGAATAACTTGAGGAGATATTTTTTTCGCTGATAGTAAATGTCAAAAAATACAGTCCGATTGTTAGAAGAAGGGCGGTTATGAGGATCGTGGGAATTAGGATGAAACCGGAAGAAAGTTTATAAAGTTTGTAAAGTCGTAAAGTCTGTAAAGTCATAAAGTCAAAAGTTTATAGGTTTCTCCCGCTTATTTTAGAATGATTATATATTCTTTCTCCATTTTTTAAAAAGACGGCTTCTACATCTATAACATTGCCTCCGCCATTATAAAATTTTAATGACTCTATATATTCAGCCACGATATTTTCCATAATATTTTCTTGCGGCGGATTGCCAAGTCCGTCAGTAGTATTCCATATTACGCATGTTGCTGGATCTGAAAAATAATAGCATATTTCCTGTCTTTTTAAGTCACAGCCAGCCAAATAATATTTTATATATGAGATTTTTTCTGAAGTGTGTCCGTTTTGAAACATTATTTCCGAGCCAGCTCCTTCTAAGGCTTCAGAAAGCGTTGTAATTATTTTTGGGGTTTGCCGTATTTCACGGGTTAACCTGTCAACAAAAACCCTTGAATTTTGATTAAGCTCATATTTAAAATAGCTTTTCCTAAAAGCTTGTTGGCTTAATATATAAGCGCTTATTACTAAACTAAAAATTAAAACAGTAATTCCTAATGTTATTATTAGCTCAGATAGCGTAAAACCCGATTCTGATTTTTTAAAATTTTTTAGCATTTTATTAGAAATTGGAAATTAGAAATTAGAAATTTTAATCTCATCTTTTGCTAATTAGTCTATTGAATTCAATGTTTTTTTCTCCGCCAGCGCTTGGCATCCAATAAACTGTTATTTTTATTTTTTTCATGCCTGTGTCTGAAACTGGAATTGGTTCAGATAAATTTCCATCAACATAAGATACCATAGTTTCTCTTGATAGTCCGTAAATATCGCCAAAAGAACCTGCAGATATTTTTTGTTTTGCTTCTATTTCGCCGGTACCTATTCCTTCATATCCCAGAGCGACTAGGCTTTCCATCTTTTCATTTGCCGCCATAGCCGCGGCTGTAATTTCTTCTGATGATTTACTTATTTGAAGTCCGAAAGGAAACATTTTAGCAATCGTAAAAATTCCTATTGATAATAGGGCGATTGCGGCGATAACTTCAATTATGGAAAAACCTTTTTTGTTCATTTTATTATAACGAATAGTTTACATATCCGGACGGTTTTACTTCAATGACAGCTGTTTTATTGGTTGCGGTATTTAGCAGTAGTATAGTTCCTGTTTCTATTGCCGCGCCATAGTAATTGAAAGAAATTTTATCGCCGGTAAATCCGTTTATTTCGGAAAAGATTATTTCAGACGGCAATCCCGTTTCCCTTATCACAGAGTTATCACTGGCTTTTACGATTTTATATTTTTGCTCTGCATCTATGATTTCTGCATCATAATGCGTCTGCTCGGAAACTGTTAATTGCTGGGAATTTCTTATATATATTACTATATCTTTAGCGCTGTTTGCGAGCCGTATATTTGATATGGAATTTCTTATATAAGGGACGCTTATAGTTAAAAGTAAACCTAAAACTCCTATAACTATTAATAATTCCACTAGCAATGTTCCTTTTTCAGTTAATTTGCGCATAAAGTCGTATCTTGTATTTAGTATAAAGTATTAAGCATTTTTTTAATCTGCTTAATACTAAATACAAGATACTATAATACTATCCCTAGAATTGCGTTGTTAAAGAATACATCGGCATAATAATAGCAACAGCCATAAAACCAACGGCTAATCCTAATAGAAGCATTAGCACAGGTTCTATAATGGAAGGCAATGTTTCCATAATTCCTGTTACTTCTTCTTCATAAAAAATCGCGACTTCATCTAAAATATCATCTAAAGCTCCAGTTTCTTCTCCTACTGCTATCATTTGCAATACAACAGGAGGAAAAATTTCTTTATGGCTGTCCATAGCGCTTTTTATGGAAATTCCTTTTTTTATGTCATCAGCGACCTCTAAGAGTTCTGCGCGATATCGGGAATTTTTCATAATAGAAGATGTTATCCGAAAACTATCCACGATAGGTATTTCTGTCTTTAGAAGAGAGCCGATCGTGCGCGCGAAAAGAGCTATGTTTATTTTTTTTATAATAGGGGATATAATCGGCAATTTTAAAACTGCTATATCAAAAACATATTTTCCGCGTTTTGTTTTAAATATTTTTATAATAACAGCTAAAGAAATAATAGTTGATACGCCCGTTATTATGCCGTGATTATTAATAGCGCTGCTTATTGCTATTAAAGTTTTTGTCGCTAAAGGAAGTTCCGCATTCATTTCTGAAAAAACAGCGGTAATTTTTGGAACTACGACTATGATCATAAATATTCCGATTCCAAACATTGCCGCAACAACTATAATAGGATAAATCAGCGCGTTTCTTATTTTTGATACTAGATCATGGCTTTTCTTAAGCTGTATAAACAGCTGGTTCAATACCTCTTCCAGTTTTCCGCTTAGCTCGCCGGATTGTATCATATTTATAAATAATTCTCCGAATATTTTTTCGTATTTTTTCAAAGCGCTACTGAGAGTTTCCCCTTTTTCTAAATCAGAATGGATATTCAAAAGTATTTCTGCGAATTTCCCATTGCTAGTTTGCAGAGAGAGCGTTTCCATCGCTTTTGAGATTGGAATTCCAGCCTTTACCATGACAGCCAGATGCTGGACAAAAAACATTTTGTCTGTTGCGGAGACACTTCTTAATTTATTAGCAAAGGCGTTAAATTGTGATAACAAAGTCTTTTTATCTTCCATAGTAGTTTGAATATTTTATTAAAACAAAGCTCAAATCTCAAAAGCATGCCCTGAGCCTGCCGAATGGGTCAAAACTACAACTCAAATCTCAAAAACTGCAAAATTCGCAATGTTTTACGCTTCTAAAATTTTTCCCTATGTTATGGACATCACATTATGACTCCGCACTC
>JAZDEU010000012.1:0-20584 GCA_043808545.1 bacterium
ATGGGACTGTCGCCGAATGGCGTTTTTGCGTCATTCTGAGGAGGAACGACGAAGAATCCCAGAGTTTTTTCGCTTAACCACGGGATTCTTCACCCGCTAAAGCGGGTTCAGAATGACGCGCTAAGCGTTTGGCGACACTCCCTTAATGTTCATGTGCTAGTTGAGCGAAAATTTTTCTCTCAACAGTTGACATAGTATGTACTATCTTTCCCCCTGTTTTTTTATCAGGATAGGTATGGATAGTATTGCAAACAATAATCTCCCCATTTGTGGCGTCATCTTTTCTTATCTCAACTACTATAAGAGTCTGCGGTAATTGACATCCTGGCTTTCTTGGAAATTCGGAGTTTAAGATTATACAGCCTTCTTTATTTCGCTTTTGGAGAGCCAAATTTTGTATGCCATATAATTCATTGGCGCCTTGTTTCCAAGGATAAATCCGTGCCTGAAAACTATAATGTACATCTCCGAAAGAAAGGTTTATGTTGCTTGCGGTAGCGAATTGAAATTTAATTTGCGTGATGATTTGTTCATTGGGGTCAAGCTCAACACAAGCTAAAACCTCTGTAAATTGTTGCCCAAAAATGTCAAATTTACTATAGTGGCTGGCGCCTATGACCGCCGCCTCTGTTTTACTATTTCCATTTTCCACTTCGCCATTATCAAAAATTTTGAATTTTGTTTTAGGCACTCCTTTTAGAAGAAAAAAAGTTAGTTCTTCTGCCTGCTGGTCCACATACTCATTACACTCGTTCTCTTTCATAACGGCAGTCATCCTTTCATCTCAAGTATTTTTAACATTTCCAATCAATCTTTTTTCCGTAAACAATTTTTTTAAAAAAATTCCGACTCGGTAAATGTAAAGAGCGGTTTAAATTTAAGACAGCTGATTTTTTTGCCATCTTATTTTCCTCCTATAAACTAAAAGAATAAAAGAACAATTTATATATATTTTTATTTTAAATATTTATCTACCCCAGCCATCAATTTTTTTAGAAATTTTTTTCCAGTTTCTGTTTTTATTCTTTCAGGAGCTTTTCTTTTTCCAAAAAAATATTTGTCAAGCCATATTGTGAAATTCTCTTTATCAAAATTAGGCGGTACTTTTTCCCAGTCAATTTGGGCAAGCGTATCAGCTTCAAAAACCAATTGTCTATTTTTTGTTTCTAAATTATTATGAATGTCATGGTTTTTTATGAGATACACTATTTCTTCTATTTCAGAATTAGTAAATATTTTAAATTTTGATAATATATTTTTAGCATTTTCTCCGCCTCTTTCAGCATGAGATTTTTTACTAATCATTAAATCTTCATAATTATACCCCTTTTTTAGTATTGGATATCCCGTATCGTGAATATACATTGCGGGAATTAATATTTTTTCATTTCCCCCTTCTTTTTTAATTAGTTCTTTCATCCAATATACCGCAGTCAAAGTATGTGGAATATCCCAATCTGGTTTTCCTTTTTCAAGAAATTTAATCGCCTCTTCTTTTATTTTATTTTCTATTTTTTGTGGTAGGTTCATATAGATTAGTTGATTATTCTTAATTTTTTCTTATAGATAGTATAACACAAAAAAATAAAAATGAAAGCCTTTTGAGATGTGCAATTTTTTTATTTAAAAGAAATTTATGGTATAATAGTTTTAGACGCGCCACTACGAAAGGCGCCCATCCGAATAATATGGATTAGTTGAAAATTAAAAGTTTATAAAGTCATAAAGTCGTTAAGTTTGTAATATTGGGAATTAAACAATTGTAAATTGATTGGAAATTGAGAATTGAAAATTGGAAATTTATTTTTATAAAGTATGAAAGAAAAACAACAAATAAAAAAAGAGCATCCTATTTGGCACAGTATGAGCGCGGATGCGGTTTTAGGAGAGTTAAAAGCGCATACGCACGGATTAGATGAAAATGAAGTAAAAGAAAGAACTCAAAAATTCGGAGAAAACAAACTGCCGGAAGCGAAAAAAAGATCAAAGTTTTTAATATTGCTGAACCAATTTAAAAATCCGTTGATTTATATTCTTTTAATTGCGGCTATTGTGAGCGTTTCTTTGCGCAAATTTTCCGATATGGCGATTATTATGATTGCCGTCGTAATGAACACTATTATCGGATATATTGAAGAAGCGAAAGCTGATGATGCTTTAGGAAAAATAAAAAAACTGATAAAACAAAAAGTTAGAGTATTAAGAAAGTATGAAGGTGGAGAAAAAGAGATTGAAATAGAAACTAAGGAACTTGTCCCGGGAGACATAATTTTTCTTGCAAGCGGGGATCGCGTTCCAGCGGATTGCAGGATTTTAGAGGAAAATGAATTAAAAATGAATGAAGCGAGTTTGACCGGAGAATCAATGCCTGTGGAAAAAAATAATGATAAACTAGACAAAGGGACAAATCTTGCTGAAAGAATAAATATGGTTTATATGGGGACAACTGTTATGAATGGGAACGGGAAAGCTGTAATTTGCGAGACTGGGATTCATACAGAGCTTGGAAAAATTGCATTGCTTGTCTCTGAAACAGAAGATGAAAAAACTCCGCTCCAAACTCAAATAGCGCGGTTTAGCAAGATTTTAAGTTTCATTGTTCTTTTTTTATGCGCGTTTATTTTTGCGCTGGGGATTATAAAAGGAATTGCTCCATTAGATATTTTTTTAACTGCAGTCGCGATAGCAGTTGCCGCGATACCTGAAGGTTTAGTCATTTCAGTGACAATTATTCTTGCGCTTGGGATGCAGAGAATATTAAAAAAGAATGCGTTAGTTAAAAAGTTGGTGGCAGCGGAGACTTTAGGAAGCGCATCTATAATTTGTATGGATAAAACTGGAACTCTTACTGAAGGAAATATGATTGTCTCGCATGTTATTGTTGAATCAAAAGATAGGAGTTATGATCATTCAACAGGCGCGCATTTTAAAGATGTTATCATTACATCTCCTAATGTCGGGCTTGCTTTAGAAATTGGCCTGCTTTGCAATGATGTTGTTGTTGAAAATCTAAAAGACGAACTTCACAACTGGATTCTTCATGGCGATCCGACAGAAAAAGCTCTTTATTCCGCCGCTGTGCAGGCTGGCTTTAGCAAAGAAGCGCTGGAAAAAAAGTTTCCTAAAGTAAAAGAGATTCCTTTTGATGAAGAAAGAAAGTATATGGCGACAATAAATAAGAAAGGAAATGGTTTAGTCGCATACATAAAAGGCGCGCCTGAAGTTGTAATAGATATGTGCGGCGAGATAGATTTTGACGGGAAAATAATGAAGATGACGCAGGCTAAGAATAAAACTTTAAAAGAGCAATATGAAGAATTAACAAAAAAAGGGTTAAGGGTTTTAGCAGTCGGGTATAAAAAATTTGATAATATCAGTCCTGATTTTTTCGATGTTAAAAATGAGAATAATTCTAAAGAGCTTGATGTGGATGAAATAATTTTTGTCGGATTTATCGGTTTAAAAGATCCTTTGAGAAAAGATGCGAAAGAAACAGTTTTAGCGTGTCTTGCCGCTGGAATTCGTCCGATTTTAATTACAGGAGATCATAGATTAACCGCGCGCGCGATTATGAATGAAGTTGGGATAGAAGTTGATTTAGATACTATTTTAGAAGGCGATGCGCTTGATAAGATGTCTGACGATGAACTTAAAAAGGTGTTAAAAAAAATAAGTGTTTACGCGAGAGTTTCTCCGCGGCATAAGTTAAGAATTATTGACGCGTGGCAATCTGCTGGTGAAGTTGTTGCGATGACAGGGGATGGCGTTAATGACGCGCCAGCGATAAAATCCGCTAATATCGGAATTGCGTTAGGATCAGGCACGGATGTGGCGCATGAGACAGCGGATATTATTTTGCTTGACGACAGTTTTAAAACGATCGTTGAGATAATAAAAGAAGGAAGAGTCATTTTTGATAATATCAGAAAAGTTATTTTATATTTATTGTCAGATAGTTTTACCATAATGATTTTGATTACGGGTAGTTTAATATTAGGCTTTCCATTGCCTGTTTTACCAGCGCATATATTATGGATAAATTTAGTTACTGATGGATTTCCAGGTATTGCTATGACAATGGAGCATGGCGAAGAAGAAATAGAAAAAGAGAAACCTCGTCATAAAAATGAACCATTATTAAATCCAGAAATGAAATTTTTAATTTTCATTATTGGCATTATGACTGATTTGTTATTATTCGCGCTATATTTTTATTTTTTAAATCAGAATTTAGGATTGATTCATTTGAGAACACTAATGTTTTCTTTGTTAGGAATAAACACTTTGATCTATGTGTTTAGCTGCAGAAGTCTTAGAAAGCCGATATGGAAAATAAATTTCTTTTCAAATAAATTTCTTTTGCTTGCTGTTTTGTTTGGATTTGCTATGCAATTTGCCGCCATATATATTTTACCGCTCCAGAAATTATTAAAAACTGTTCCTTTGTCATTTAAAGATTGGATGATTGTTTTATTTTTTGGTATAATAAATATAGTAGCGATTGAAATCGGAAAAAGTTTTTTTATTGCGAAAAGAAAAGTGTGATAATACAAATCTACAAATTTTATGCAAATCTACGAATACGCAAATACCGCGAATAATATTATTTGCAGATTTGTGAATTTGCAGATTTGCATTTCATTTGTAGATTAGTATTATGCTTATGTTAGAAGATAAAATAAAATTAAAAGAAGGTGAAGAAATTATTTTAATTGAAAGGCCTAATTGGAAATTTTATATATTGAAAATTTTTAATTTTTTTCTTTTGTCTTTAATTTCCGCTTTTTTTTTCTTTTTTTTGATTGAAGAAGGATTTTATGGATTTTTGATAATTTTTTCCGTGATTTTTCTCGCGATTTTATACGGCGCTCATAGTTTGGTTGTTTATTATTATAATGTTTACATTATAACTAATCTCCGCATAATTGGCATTGACCAAAAAGGATTTTTCAAGAGAGTTATTATGTCCATAGATATGAAAAATATAGCAAAGATAGATTTTTTTAAAAAAAAATCTTTGCATTTAAAATTAGAGAATGAGAAGGATTTAATTTTAGATAATATAGAAGATCGGGATTATATTTATGAAACGGTAAGAAATTTAATAGATTTCCGCAAGACTGAACATAGAAAAGTTGGTTTTATTAAAAAAAGGATATGACGATAAAAAATATAAAATTAAAAGGAGTATTAGCAATCATAGTAGTTCTTATAAGTTTATTTTTAGTTTCTCTTATAAAAGAAACTTATCGCAATTATAAGGTTAATAAAGAGATAGAAAAATTAAGAAGCGATATAGAAGTATTAAGGAATGAGAATTCAGAGTTAAATTATTTAATTGATTATTTAAACACGGATTATTTTGTTGAAAAAGAGGCGAGAGTAAAATTTGGCTTGAAAAAGAATGGGGAAAAGGTTTTTAATATAGAAGGAAATATGAAAGATGAACAATTAGAGAATAAATCGGAAAATTCTTTAGAGGATATATCCAATATTAAAAAGTGGCGGAATTATTTCTTCGTACATTAAAAAACTCAAATCTCAAAACGCAAAAGTCAAAAACACAAATTAAATTTTAAAATTTATAAAAGTTTAAGTTTAAAATATTATTAAAATAGTAGATGTGTTTGGAATTGTGAAAAATAAAAAATTAGGAGATAGTTTTAAAGTTTTAAATTGTAGATTTGAGTTTTGAAATTTGACTTTTGAGTTTATTTATTATGGATGAAAAAAATAAAAAAAATAAACAAGAATTAGATACAAAAGATGAGCTTAGGCGCGTAGTTTTGGAGTACATCGGGGAAAAGGATAGTATTAGAAGGGTGGAAAATAATAAATTACTAAGAAAAAAAGAGCTTAAATTTAGCAAATTAGAGCAAATACAGACGGATCCAGTAAAAGATGCTAAAAATAATGAAGATGAAAATAAGATAAATAAAGAAGATATTGATAATGCGCGAAAGGCGATATTAGGTTGCGCGCAAGATAAGAAAAAAGAATTAGTAAAAAAAGAGAATAAACAAGATATTGCTTTTGAGAGTCCGAAAATAGAAAAGATAGAAGTGGTGAAGAGAGATGTAAGAAAGAAAAAGAAGGCGGAGGAAAAAAGAAAAAAGAAAAAAAATATATTGGAAAAAAAGAATACAAAAAAAAATGTTATTTTTAAATTAGATGGCGATAAAATAAAATCTAAGGAAAAAAATATTTCTGTTATAAATATTTTTATAATAATAGCGATTCTATTTATTTTATTGTTTGTGATACTGATATATGGAATTTAGTGAGCCGAAGGCGGGAATTGAACTCGCGACCTCTGCTTTACGAAAGCATTGCTCTGCCAACTGAGCTACTTCGGCGGAAATCAAGGAATCGCAAAAATAAAAAAACACGGAATCAAAACATACTATTAATTTTGTGATTAGGCGATGAAGTCGTCGTGTGATTTATTGATTTTGTGAACAAGAGCGGGTAACGGGAATCGGACCCGTGCCTCAACCTTGGGAAGGTCGCGTACTGCCATTATACTATACCCGCGGGGGCAAATTTTTAATTTTTAATTTTAAATTTTAAAACAATTTTTTAATTTTAAATTTTAAAAATATATTGCTTGCTTTGTTGATATTATATAGTATAATGAATTTATAAAAAAATGCAAATAGTATGGTAAATATAAAAAAAAAAAAGAAATTTCCAAAAGGAGTGGAAATCGTATCTGGCGCAATAATACGAAAAGGTGATAAAATATTGATGGGTCGTCAGCCAAAATGGAGTAATAAATGGACATTTCCAGGCGGACATATTGAAGGAACGCACCCGCTTGGGTCAATTGCAAAACCTAATTTGACTAACTTTTCTCGTTTTCCAACGGCTTAACAGCTGTTTTTTTGTTGTTTTTTCTCAGTCTGCATTCTTCCAAAGCTTCGTCTGGAGTAGCATAATCCAAACATTTTAAAAATCTGCCATTGCATTTCCTTTCAATTAAACGGATGTCTTTTTTGTCATATTTTGATATATTGCTTCCTTTCGGAATATATATTCTAATGAACCTGTTTAAGTTTGCGATCTCTCCTTTTTCCCAAGAATGATACGGGCGGCAGAAATATATTTTTACTTTTAAAAGCTTTTCTAAAGTTTTGCGCATTCTAAAAAGAATATCATTGTCCAAAGTTAAAGTTTTCATTTCAGGGAATTTCTTCTTTCTTCTTTTAAAAGCAGAATGGACTTCATCGATGCAGACATTATAAATTATTTCTAAAAAAGCTTTTCTTGTTTTTCGATCGACGACTGTTAACAAAACTCCTTTTCCGCTTTTGCCAGACACAATAAAATCAGCTTCCAAATCGCCGACTCTTCCTCTATTATTGGCTATTTTTGGTCTATTTTCAATAAATACCCTCCCGTCTAATTCTACTTTTCTACTGCGCCTAAAATGGCGCTTTTTCTTTTCTAATTTTAACCCGATTATTTTTCCGTAAGGGCTTCTTAAAAATCTGTAAATCGTATCTTTCCCTATATTTGAAATTTCATTTTCTCTTTTTCTAATCCTTCCGCTTATCGATTCAGGAGAACATCCTTCTAAAAGATGCTTTTTGACAAAATCCCTTAATTTATCATTCGCAATAATTGATTTTCCCTGAAATCTTGCATTGTGTCTTTTTTCATATGCTTTCTGCTGGGATTTCTTGGAATCATAAACGCCATTTACGCTATTGTTTTCAATTTCTCTTAAAATTGTTGATGCTGATCTATTAAGAGCGATTCCAATATCTGTAAGTGAATAATTTTTATTCAATAAAATTTCGATTTCACTTCTTTCGCTATTGTTTAAATGACTAAAATTTCTTGTTTTTTTTCATCTTAATTTTTATTAAAAAATTATTAAATTCATTATAGCATTTTTGCAATTCAAATGCGAATGTACCATTTTGGAACGAGTTTTATAGTTCTAATTATATGGGTGATCCGAGTCTGCGTCCGAAGTTAGTGGTAACCGAGCCGACATTCGGAGTAGTCGTTCCTGCGGAGATGCGAAAGGCGTATCCGAGTTTGCCGTAACGGATTATACACACACACAACCCCTCTTTCTAGAGGGGAGCATAATATAGCCGACGAATTTGTTTTGCAAAATTTGCAAAATGGGTTTGTCGGTTTTTTTATTGAAAAAATTATCGCGCATAATTATCGCGCGTATAGCCAAAGCAAGAAAAATAGTATATAATAGAATAATAAAATGGAGCAGTTTATTCTTTTTTTATTGCAAATTATATGACAAAAGATACAAAAAAAATTATTTTTGCCATTTCTACTCTTGTCGGAACTATTGTCGGGGTAGGAATTTTTGGATTGCCGTATATCGCGGCGCAAGCAGGATTTTGGCCGATAATAATATATTTATGCGGAGGCGCTGTTATTGTTATCGCGATTAGTCTGATTTATGGCGCGGTAATTATAGGTAGCGATGGAAAGAAAAGGCTACCCGGATATGTAAAAGAATATTTTGGCGGAAAATGGAGCATAATAAGTCTTCTAAATTTTCTTTTTGGGCTTTATGGTTCCCAGCTGGCATATATAATCATAGGCGGAAAATTTTTACAAGGTTTAATTTTTCCTATTTTCCCAATATCGCAATTTGCGGCGACAATGTTTTTCTTTATAATTGGTTCAGCATTGATTTATAAAGGGATAAAGTTAGTGGAAAAAACTGAATTTTTTATGCTGATATTTTTATTTTTCATAATTCTTATATTCTTTTTTATCAGCTTCGGTAAAATAAATCCGGTCAATTTTTCAGGGTATGATATGAATAAAATGTTCCTGCCGTATGGAATAGTTTTCTTTTCTCTTATGGGATTATCAATTTTGCCTGAAATAAAAGAGATGTTTTTAAAAGGCGAAAAAACTAATAATTATTCTGAAAAAGGAAAGAAAAATTTTCAAAAAACTATTATATATTCAGTTCTTATCTCATTATTTATTTATATAATTTTTATCGCGGTGATTTTAGGCGTTAGCGGAAAAAATACATCAATAGAGGCCTTTTCAGGATTAAAAAATGTTTTATCAGATAGAATTATTTACATTGGTTATATATTCGGTTTTTTATCGGTATTCACATCATTCATAAGCGTTGGATTAACCATAGAAAAATCATTTATTTATGACTATGGCTTAAAATATAAAAAAGCTTTTATTTTAGCATCTATAGTTCCTTTAGCTTTATTTTTAGCCGGGTTTAATAATTTTTTATACATAATAAGCATATTAGGAACCATAACATTCGGGATTGATGGTTTTTTCCTTTTTGTTTTATATTTTAAAATTAAAAAGATAGGGAGAATTAAAGATGCAATTATTACAAATTATACCGCGTGGCTTCTTATTATTATGTTTTCAGTTGGTATATTTTTAGCGTTGAGGGGCTAAAATTAAAAATAATCCTAAATTGTCATTCCGACCTCCTGCATACGCAGGTGGGATGACAAAATTTTTTTATGAAAAATACAATAATTATTTCATTAGGAGGGTCTGTTATCGTTCCAGATAATATAAATTCTGAATTTTTAAAAGAATTTAAAAAAATAATTCTTCTAAAAATAAAACAGGGGCATAGATTTTTTATAATTACTGGCGGAGGAAAAACTGCAAGAAGATATCAGGCTGTAGCAGATGAGATCGCGGGGTTAACTCGCGATGATTTAGATTGGCTTGGGATTCATAGCACAGTATTGAATTCGCATCTTTTGCGTACTATTTTTAGATCCGTTGCTTATAAAAAGATTATTAACGATCCGCATGATATGAAAAAAAAGTTTAAAGAAAAGGTTATTATTGCATCAGGCTGGACTCCTGGATGGTCAACAGATTATATCGCTGCTAGAATAGCGCAGTATTATAAAATAAAAAAGATAATAAATATTTCTAATATTGATTATGTTTATACGAAAGATCCGCATAAACATAAAGACGCAAAACCGATAGAAAAAATTTCTTGGGCAGATTTTAGAAAAATAGTGGGCAATAAATGGGATCCCGGTCTTAATGCTCCCTTTGATCCAGTCGCAAGTAAATTAGGGCAAAAATTAGGGATTGAGGTGGACATTGTGAGCGCTGACATTAGCAATTTAGATAAGTGTTTGGATAATGGGAATTTTAGGGGGACTAGGATAGTGTAGAGGGGGGGGCTTGCTATTTATTCCACTGCTTAGCGTCTTTTGAAATAGTGGCAAAATGTCATTCCGACCGAGCGAACCAGACGCCCAAACGGCTGGTTCGTGAGTGGAGGAATCTGTTTATTAAGCCTAATTTAGTACTGTCAACAGATCCCTCGGCTACGCTCGGGATGACAAAAAACACTATTTCAACAGCAACTGCTTAGTAATCCTATGGACAATGTATGACTCTTACAGAAATTCACCGTTGGGATGAATTATGCGCAATTTTATTAAAAGCGCGCAAGGGCGATGGCAGGAGTATCGGCACTTTAAAAGTAGTTGATTAAAGCTATGAGCAAAAAATATTTTTATAGTATTTTTATAAGTTTTATTGTTTTTTTAGGGTTAGGGGGGGGGCTAATATTTTTAAAGCAGAAATCTATAAATTCCAGTCCGATTGTTTTAGAATTAGACAAAAAGACAATTACTTTAGGACCAATTGTCGGGGTTGAGAAATTTGGAAATTTAAAATTAGGTGGCAAGACAATTTCAGGAGAAGGGGACTATACATTCGCTCCATATATGGAAATACCCGCGTCAAAATTTTATGTAACAGGGATTCAAGATGATGATTGGTGTATCAATGAAGATTGCGATCTTGATGGCGCCTTTATTCAAACTATGGGCGGCTGGTTGCAGATGGATACAATAGGTGTTGATCCGGAGCTTAAAGGAAAAGCTGGTCTCAATTTTCCTGAAAATAAAAATGTAAAATCAATCGTGCTGATCGGCGATCACAATGGCAAGATTGCAGGTATTTATCCCAACAGATGTTTGAAAGATGTTGTTTCTATTCTAAAATTGCATCCGGATTTGGCGGATTTTAATCTTTTGAATGGAGTTGATGAATTTGGATCATTCAGAATTGGAGAACTTGCGCCGTTAAAACCGGACGATTCTATTATTCATCTGTCGGACAAACTGGCTAAATTTTCGCCGAATATTCCCAAAGAAAAAAAATTTTATTTTTATTCTTTGCAAAAGAGAAAATATAAAGAAGTCGGCATGTATGAACTTTATGAAAATGAGTATGTATGTTTTATATCCGGCTGCAGATATCCTGAACCAGATCCACCGCACGATTTTTTGTTTGGCTATATAGATGATCTGGGCGGATGGTTTTTAACGAATGATCAAAATAATTCGGAAATGGTAAAATTATTCGGTCTTAATCAAGAAGAAGTGCTGGCAGGAAAATCATCGCTTGTTATTCTAACAGATTCAAAAGGCATCATCCAAGCCATTCATCCGAATAAGACGATGAGCGATGCTTTAACAATTTTAAGCCAGCATCCTGATCTGGCGGATGTGGGGGAATTGTATAGAAATTAAAATCAATTATATTTTGACGGGAAAGTGATTTTAAATTTGACGAAGGCGGGGAAGCAGGTTTATTTTTTTGCTAAAGTGTGGTAGATTTATAGTATACTCGGATTCATTTTTAATTTCCCTCTTGACCTGCCTGCGCAGGCAGGGATGGGGGGGGGCAAAAGGGCGTGAGAGCATTACAAATTATTTTATTATGCAAAATTTTAAAAAAATTATAGAAAAATTAAAAAAGATAAAGGTAAATAATTCTTGGGCGTTTGCGGATAAAACAAGAAAAGATACAGCTTATATTACACACGGATACCATCGTTATCCCGCAAAATTTATTCCGCAGATCGTTTCGCGATTGGCTGGGAAATACACAAAGGAAGGTGATTTAATCGTTGATCCTTTTGGCGGGTGCGGGACAACCCTCGTTGAGGCAAAAGTTATGGGACGGCAATCAGTTGCCGTTGACATTAATCCCGTTGCGGTTTTGATTACGAAAGCAAAAATTACTCCGCTTGAGCCGATAAGAATTGAAAAAGAATTTATTGATCTAAAAAGCAAACTGGAAAATTATAGCGAGGATACAAAGGTAAAAGCGCCTGTTCAAGAAAGGATTGATTACTGGTTTAAGCAGGAAGAAAAAAGAAAGCTCGCTTTTATTTTTTCTGAAATTTCAAAAATAAAAGATCAAGATATTCAAGATTTTTTCTTTTGCGGGTTTTCTAATATTTTAAAAAATTGCTCAATTTGGTTGCAAAAAAGCAATAAACCAACCAGAGATTTACATAAAAAACCTGCAGATCCGATCAAAATATTTTTTAAGCAAATTAAAATGATGGTGAGGGGGAATGCTAAATTTTATGAATTATTAAAACAAAAAAATTATTTAAAAGTGCCGAGCCAAGTATTTTGCGCTGATGCGCGTAAAATTCCAGTCAAAGATAATTCTGTTAGTTTAATTATTACTTCTCCGCCCTACGTTACATCTTATGAATATGCAGACTTGCATCAATTAACCGCTTTGTGGTTAGAATATACGAAAGATTTAAGCGATTTTAGAAAAAGGTTTATCGGGACATCTTATCATAGCAAAAAAGATTTAGTTTTAAATAGCAATATTGCTGAAAGTATAAGAAATGAATTATTGAAAAAATCTAAAAAAGTAGCAGATGAAGTATCTACTTATTTTAGTGAAATGAATCAGGTTTTTGTTGAGATGAAAAGAATATTAAAAAAGGGTGGGAAAACCTGTATCGTTATTGGCAATACAAGCTTGATAGGGGTAGAGATACTAAATGCAGAAGTTTTTACAGAGCAATTGCAAAATTTAGGATTTAAAATAGTAGATATTATAAAAAGAGAAATTCCGTCAAAAAATTTGCCATCTATTAGAGACGAAAAAACTGGAAAATTTGCTAAATTAACTAATAAAAATAAAATTTCTGTTTATCCGACAGAATATATTTTAATAATGGAAAAAATATGACAAATTACACACCAACAAAAGAAGAACTAAAAAATTTTGGAGAAATTAAAAACACTATTTATATGAAGCCAAGCATAAAAAGAATCAATAATTTTATTGATGGTAAAAAAGATAAAAAGCAGGCTTTGAAAGATGTATTTAATCAAATTTATTCAATTATGATTGAGTCAAAAAATGAAGTAGAAAAAATTTTAATAGAAAGAAAAAATAAGGGAGAGATTAAAGATATTAGACAAGCAATGAAATCTATTGCGGGGAATAGTTTTGCAAACGCAATTATTTATATTTTTTTACAGAATAAAATAATCGGCAATATTAAACCAGATATTTTTATAACAAGTAAAAAATCGCAAGTAAAAAATTTCGATAAAATTTCTACCATTAGAGTTGACGGAGAAACTCAAAAACCAGATGTTGATTTAATTATTTTTACAAAGAAAAAAAGCGGTAATATAAAAAAGTGCATAATTTTGTCTTTGAAAACTTCATTAAGAGAAAGAGCTGGACAAACATATAAGTGGAAATTATTGATGGAAATAGCAACTACTCAAAATTCCATAAAAGATAAATATAATATTTCCTATAATCCAGAAAAAATGCCTTTGGTGTGTTTCGCTACGGTAAATTTTTATAATGAAATAAATAATCCACAGCATAGAGGAATGTTTAAATTTTTTGATAAGTCATTTATCGCAAAGCCGTTAAATAAAAATTTTATATCGCCATTAGCCTCTTTAATTAATTTTGTAAATAAATCATTATGAAATACAAAATAAATAGAAATAAAAAATATGATTTTATTGGTCAGTCATATTCTACCGCTTACCCGAATTTACATAAGTATCCAGCAACAATGATTCCTCAAATTGGAATAGAATTATTTAAGGAATTAGATATTAAAAGAGGGAAACTACTAGATCCGTATTGTGGTAGCGGATCATCTTTTATGGTCGGATTAGATAGAGGATTAAATGAAATGTGCGGATTTGATATAAATCCTTTAGCAATTCTTATATCTAGAGCTAAATTTACAAAAGTAAATTTAAATACGATAAAATTATATCAACAAAGATTAAGAAGCGCGGTTTATAATTTTATCAAAAAAGAAGAAAATTTAAAACAAATTAATATTCCTAATTTCTATAATATTAAATTTTGGTTTTCACAGTATATCCTGCAAAATTTATCAGTTATAAAATTTTTTCTTGAGAAAATTAAAAGTAAAGATATTAAACGATTATTTTTAGTCGCGTTTTCAGAAACTATCAGAGAATGCTCCTATACAAGAAATCATGAATTTAAGTTATATAAGATGAAATCAGAAGATATATTGAATTTTAATCCAGATGTATTTGGTATATTTTTTAACAAGTTAAATAGAGCAATATTTTTATACGAAAAATATTATTTTCCAAGATTGAACAATGCGATAATCAATGTTGATTATCAAAAATTTAAAAATAAACCAAATTATTATGATGTGGTTCTAACAAGCCCGCCTTATGGGGATAGCAAGACGACTGTGGCTTATGGACAGTTTTCTATGTTTTCAAATGAATGGATGGGTATAAAACAAGCGAGACAAATTGATTGCTTGTTAATGGGCGGAAAAATAGTTAAAGAAAAATATAATAAAGGGATAATAAGCGATTATATTAATGAAATTGAAAAACAATCAAAAAAAAGGGCTCTTGAAGTTTCGTCTTTTTATTTTGATTTGGATAATTCCATAAAAAAAGTGGGGAATAGTATAAATATCGGAGGTACTTCTATTTATATAGTCGGCAATAGAAGGGTTAGAAATATTCAACTGCCAACTGATCAGTTTGTCGCGGAAAAATTTGGAGAAAACGGATTTGAACATATGTTTACTTATGAAAGAATTTTGGGTAATAAAACAATGCCGCTAAAAAATTCTCCAACCAATAAAGTCGGACAAAGGGTTAGCACAATTACACATGAATATATTGTTGCTTGTAAGAAAGTGAAATAGAAATGTATCGGGAAAATTTCTTGCGAAAAGACAGAGTTTTACGATGAATTAGAAAAAACGGCAAGTGAAATCGCGCGGATTTTAAAGCCAGATAAAGTGATGGGCTGGGTTATTGCTGATCAATGGGTGAAAAGAAAATTTACGCCAGCGGGTTTTTTAATGTGGCAACGGCTGGAAAAATATTTTGAGACTATGGATATAGTTTGTTTGACGCGCCATAATCAGACGTCAAATACCTCTCTTTGGCACAATCGCGCGAGGCAGTTTAATTTTTATTTAAGAGGTTTTAAGTATTTATTTATAATGAAAAAAATAGTTATGGAAAATGAAATATTTTCAACTCCCTCGGCTCCTATCGTCGCTCGGGATGACAAATTAAAATGAGTGCTAGCGGTTAATTTACGTATGAGTGAAACGATAGGAAAAAATATATGTTAGAAGAACAATTACAAAAATATTTTAATTTTTCAAAATTCCGTCCGGGGCAGAAGGAGGCGATAGAAAATATTCTTGATGGAAAAGATACTTTAGTTTTAGCGCCGACCGGGGGAGGGAAGTCGCTGTGTTTTCAGTTGCCTGCTATTGCGCTGGGGGAGCAAGATGCAACAGGAAATACTGCTGGCGGCGATGATGTGAAATATTGCGCGCCTATAACAATTGTCGTTTCTCCGTTAATTGCGCTGATGAAAGATCAGGTTGACGGTTTAAACGCGCGGGGAATTTCGTCGGCGTTTATAAATAGCAGTTTAGAAATAGTGAAAATTAAAAATATAATGGAGCGCGTTGAAAAAGGAGACATAAAAATTTTATATGTCGCGCCGGAGAGATTTGCGAATGAAAGTTTTTCTATGTGGTTAAGTAAGCTGAATGTAAAAATTTTTGCTGTTGATGAAGCGCATTGCGTTTCTCAATGGGGGCATGATTTTCGCCCTGATTATCTGGGTTTAAAAAAACGGATTGATGAATTTAAAGTTCGTCCTGCTGTTGTTGCCTTAACTGCAACTGCGACGCCAGAGGTAAAAAAAGATATTATAGAGCGGCTGGGATTAAAAAATTCTACGGTGTTCGCGCGGGGTTTTGATCGTCCGAATTTAAAATTTTTTGCGCAAAAAAATTTAAGACCGAAAGAAAGGAACAATGAGGCGTTAAGGATTATAAAAACAATGGAAGGATCTGGGATATGCTATACTCTTACTCGCGCAGAGGCTGAGGAAGCGGCGATTTTTTTTAATGCGCGGGGGATAAGCGCGCAGGCTTATCACGCTGGTTTAGACTCCGCGAAAAGAACGGCAATTCAAAATGATTTTATGGAAAATAAGTATAGGGTGATTGTTGCGACGATTGCTTTTGGGATGGGAATAGATAAAGCGGATATTCGGTTTGTGATTCATTCCGGGATGCCTAAAAGCTTAGAAAGCTATTATCAGGAAGCCGGGCGCGCTGGAAGAGACGGCGAAAAAGCGTATTGCATCTTGCTTCATAGCAAACGAGACAAGGGATTGCATTACCATTTTATTTTAAAAAATAAAGAAGAGATGCTCGCGCAAGGAAAAAGCTGGGATGTAATAAACAGAATTGCTAATATAAAATTCAATTTGCTTGCTAAAATGGAGGAATACGCCATTACCGATAAATGCAGGCGTAAATCAATATTAGAATATTTTGCGGATCCAAGCATTTCGGAGTATAAGGATAATTGCAATGGATGCGATGTTTGTTTGAAATTTCAATGGCCAAAAACTGCTGTTAGCCGCAGAGACGGGACTCGGCGCAGGGATAGAATTAGCCGCATTGTTGGAACAAGCGATGATGACGGCGGTATTTCCGGCACAGTTTTAGAAACAGTTAATTTATATAAAAAGGATTATACGATTGAACAGATTGCAAAAATGCGCAGTTTAGGCGTTAGCACGATTTTTGGGCATTTGGTAAGTTGGTATTTAAGCGGCGGTGAGTTTAATATAGAAAAGTTTATAACCCGCGAAGAGGAACAAAAAATTTTAGAGGCAATGGCTAAAGCTGAAAATTATCAATTATTAAAATCTATTAAAGAGCAATTGCCCGAAGAAATTAGTTATGAAAAAATAAGACTGGTTATTGCGAAAGTTAAGAGGATTAAAATAGAGTAATTATTTGCTGTTGAAATAGTATTTTATTTTGTCATTCCGACCGAGCGACAGTGAGTGGAGGAATCTGGTGGCAGTACCAATTCTCTCGGGCAGTAATTAGTTATATTATAAAGATATATTTATGGATAAAATAAAAGCAATTGGCTTATATTCTGGAGGGTTAGACAGCATCCTCGCTATACAAATAATTTTAGAAGCGGCTAAAGATGAAATTGAGATAATTCCAACACGTTTTATAACGGCTTTTTTTGACTATAAAAATGATGAGGAATTTAAAAAAGAAACAGAATATTTAAAAGAGAAGTTCGGGTTAGTTTTAAGAGTCGTTGGAATCATAGATGATTATTTAAAGATTTTAAATAAACCTAAATTTGGATATGGGAAAAATTTAAACCCCTGCATAGATTGTAAAATTTTAATGCTTGCAAAAGCCAAAGAAATAATGGAAAAAGAAAAAGCTGATTTTATTTTTACTGGAGAAGTTGTAGGACAAAGGCCTAAGTCACAAAAAATGGATACAATAAGAATCATAGAGAGGGAAGCGGGGTTAGATGGATATTTGGTTCGACCACTTTCGGCAAAATTATTAAAAGAGACAATCCCAGAAAAAGAAGGATTGCTTAAAAGAGAGGCATTGCTAGGATTAAATGGCAGGGGAAGAGGCAATCAATTAGAGCTGGCTAAAAAATACGGCATACAATATTTTGCGACACCTAGCGGCGGGTGCCTTTTGACAGATATTGAATATGCTAGAAAGTTAAAAATTATAAAGGATAAAATAGGGATAGAAGGGCATCTTTTAAAATTTTTAAGTAGCGGAAGGGCATTTATAATAAATAAAAATTTATTTATTGTCGGAAGAAATGAAAAAGAAAATAAAAAAATAATAGAACTTGCTAATGAAAAAGATTTAATAGTTGAAGCAAACAATATTAGCGGGCCTGCGTGCATTTTTTTGAACGGTTCAAAGGTATTGGGATGCCTTTTTGGAATAAAGAAATTAAAGATAGTTGGAAGTATCTGCGCTTATTATATATCCAAAAAAAATAAAAAAGAAAATAATAAAATAGAAATGAATTATATTGTGAAAGATAAAGAGGTATTAAAGGTAATAAAAACATTAAAGGTGTCTCCTATAAAAGAAGAAGGGCTAAGAGAGCATAAGGTATAAATGCCTTATCGGCAACATATCGAGATATGGTAGTGTCGCATAAGATACATTGTGCGACGCCAATACGGCAAGAAGCTCTTATCCCCTTTTAATCTAAGCTTTTGTTTAATAAAAAAACAGGCTTAGATTTTTTTCTAACGCATTTCTGGTGATAAATATTTTTCGCTATATTTAGATTCTGGGATAAGTTTTTTGTTTTTGAACGTTTTGAGCCATTAATATATTGGCTTTATGTAAAGATTCAAATGTCCCTGCATCTATCCATTCTCCATCTAGTATTTCATAACTCATAGTCCCCTCTTTTACATAATAATTATTTACATCTGTTATTTCTAATTCTCCCCTGTCAGATGGTTTTAAATTTTTTATTACGCTCCAAACTTGACTGTCGTACATATATATCCCGGTAACAGCATAATTTGTCGGAGGATTTTTTGGTTTTTCTATGATATTAGTAATTTTATCTCCATCAATTTCAGGCACTCCGAATCTTTCAGGATCAGAAACTTCTTTTAAAAATATTTTTGCTCCTTTTTCTTGGATTTTAAATCTCTTGACAGCTTCTCCTAATTCGTGTTCAAATATGTTGTCGCCTAAAATAGCTGCGATTTTTTCATTGTCAGAAAAATCTTCAGCTAAGCCCAAGGCTTGAGCAATGCCGCCTGCTTCTTCTTGCACCTCATAAGAAAGTTTTACGCCTAAAGATTTACCAGAGCCTAATAAATCTAAAAATTGTCCTGCATGCTCGCTCCCGCTAGTTATTAGAATATTTGTTATTCCCGCATTTCTAAGTTTCAAAATAGGATAATAGATAAGAGGTTTATCATATATTGGAAGCAAGCTTTTATTTACGACTTTCGTTAAAGGCATTAGCCTAGTTCCCTTTCCTCCTGCGATTATAACTCCCTTCATATTTATTTACTCGCGATTGTTCTTTGTAAAATTTATATGTATTTCGCAATGATTAACATCTTCGCGGAAATAACGCGGAATTTTACGCGGAAATAACGCGGAATTTATTTTATAGTTATTTAGTGTCTGTTGAAATAGTTGTTTTTTCGTCATTCTGAGGGAGCAAAGCGACCGAAGAATCCCTTTGTTCAGCGCATTTAGCCACGGGATTCTTCGCCTTTGGCTCAAAATGACGCACTATTTCGACAGCAACTATTTAACAAATATTAAAATATTTAAAAGTATAAAACTTAGAATTATGCAGTAATAGCCAAACAAATAGAACTTATCTAATTTTATTATTTTTAAAAGCAATTTTAGTGAGATATAACCTATGATAATAGCAATAACCATTCCGATTAGTATAGAAGCGGAGTTTGTGTTATTAGTTGCTAAATTTTTTAATTTGCCCGCTTCAAGCAATAATGCGCCTAAAATCGCGGGGATGCTTAATAAAAAAGAAAATCGTGCTACTTTTATTCTATCCACTCCAGCTAAAATTCCTGCGCTAATTGTAGATCCGCTTCGCGAGATACCTGGGATAATAGCAATTCCTTGAACAACACCAATTAGTAAAGATTTTTTAGTATTTAATTCTTTTGTTTTTGCAGGTGAATCCCCTGCTTCAATAGTTTTTCTTTTTGTGAAGAATAATAAAATTCCAGTTATCATTAACCCTAACGCAACCGCCCACAAATTAGAAAACATTTTTTCAAATGTGTCGTGAAATAAAATACCTATTATTCCAGTCGGGATGCTTCCTATTATAATGAATATAGCTAGCTTTCCATATTCGCTCTTAAAATCGCGTTTAAATAAAGCCTTTATAATTTCTTTAATATCATTCCAAAATACTGCAAAAACTACCATAGTAGTAGCTATGTGGAGCATAATATCAAAGAACGTTGAGTTTTGCAACCCGAAAAATTCTTGAGCTATTACAAGATGTCCAGAGCTTGAAATCGGCAGCCATTCGGCGATGCCTTGGATTATACCTAATATTACAGATTGTGGAATTGACATAAAATTTTTTAAACTATGATTTTTATGATTAAATGAAAACTATGATTAAAGGGTGACGAGGCTGGGAAAAATATATATTCATTATACCTTTTTGAAATTAATTTTGAAATACTGCATCCCTCCCCACGATGCTTGATAGACGAACAAATATTAAAAAAATTACAAGTTATCCACAAATAAAAAATGTAGCTAAAATAAAAAATTAAATAATAATAATTTTAAAAAAAATTTATATAAATACTTGGCTTAAATAACAGATTTTTTACGCGCAATTATTTTTTTTAAAAAATATTTACTGCATGC
>JAZDEU010000013.1:0-3083 GCA_043808545.1 bacterium
AGCGGAGGAATCTGTTATTATTTAGCCTATTTAAAAGGGATTTCTCCACTCACTCAAAAGTATTTATTCCGTTTCACTCCATAAATATTTTTTCGTTCGGTCGAAATGACAAAAACACTAACCCTAAATTCTGTATGATCCGTTATTTCTCCGTAAGTCCTATAATTAAAGGCAAAATCGTTATTAAAACCATAGACAAGGCAGTAATTGAGACAATTACGATAATTAGCGCCTTTTTTAGCCTTTTTTTAGATATTTTTAATTTCATAGATGCGTTAAATTTAAAATGCGCGGTTTGTTATATATTTTTAAGGTTTTGATTTGTGTTTTTGAGATTTGATTTTTTACTTTTGATTTTATGCGCGCAGTTTATTTTAGTATTCGGATGGGCGCCGTTCGTAGTCGGCGCGTTTAAAACAAGTATATCATTATGAATAAAAAATGGCAAATTGCAAAAAAGATAGATCATAATTTTATTAGTAAATTCCCTGAAATAGATTCAAACACCCTTCAATTGCTTTATAATCGCGGGATTGTCAATCAAGATGAAATTGACAGATTTTTGACGCCTGATTACGGGACTGATTTAAGAGATCCTTTTTTATTTAAGGATATGGAGCTGGCTGTGAGAAGAATATTTGACGCTTTGAAAAATGGAGAAAAAATAACAATTTTTGGAGATTATGACGCTGATGGAGTAACTGCTTCTGTGGTGTTGAAAAAAGTTTTGGAAAAATTGGGTGAGAGGGAAGAAAGAATTAAGAATTTAGAATTAAGAATTAAGAATGGGAAATCAGCTTGCGCTTTTGGAGAGCTACGGCGTGGCGAGGAAGTGGTGGAAGTGGAAGATGAGACAGAGAGGGAAAATCTAAAATCTGCAAGCTGCAAGCTACAATTCGAAGTTGATGTTTATATTCCGCATCGCGGAAGAGAAGGGTATGGAATTAATAAGGAAGCGCTTGAATATATAAAGAAGAAGGGGCGCTCCTTAGTTATTACTGTTGATTGCGGAATTAGCAATTACGAAGAAGTGGCGTACGGAAAATCTTTAGGATTGGATATTATTATTACAGACCATCACCAGCCTCCTATAAAATTGCCGGAAGCTTATGCTATTTTAAATCCGAAAGTAGAGGGATGCGGGTATCCGTTTAAAGGTTTAGCAGGAGTAGGCGTTGCTTTTAAGTTAGCGCAAGGCTTAAGTCAAGAAAACAAAAAAACAAAAAAACAAGAAAACAAAAATTTGGATGGGTTTGAAAAGTGGCTTTTGGATTTAGTTGCTATTGGAACAATAGCTGATTTATGCCCGTTGGTTGATGAGAATAGGGTTTTAGTGAAATATGGTTTAATAGTTTTAAATAAGACAAAAAATGTAGGTTTAAAGGCTTTATTTGAAGTTGCTGGTCTGCCTGCGCAGGCAGGTATTGCAAAAAACGGGGAGAGTGGTGTAAGATATAGGGACGCAGAAAGAATCATGAATCATGAATCAGGAATCATGAATGGGCTCAACACCACCCCTTCGGCAAGCTCAGTGCAGGCTCTTACCACCCTCAAGGGGGGAACTAAGGAATATAGTCAAAAGTCAAAAGTCAAAAGTCAAAAGTTATTGATAGATACATGGAATGTTGGTTTTCAGATTGCCCCGCGATTAAATGCCGCTGGACGGCTTTCTCATGCGAATACGGCTTTTAAACTTCTTACTACGGAAGATGAAAATGAAGCTTTTAATATAGCGCGCGAGCTTGATGATACGAATAATAAAAGGCAAATTTTAACAAAAAATGCGACAGAATCTGCGATTGAGATTATAAAAAAAGAAGGGCAGGAAGGAAATTTAGCGATTTTTGCGAAAAATAAAAACTGGGAATCAGGAATAATTGGATTAGTCGCGGGAAAGTTAGTTGAACATTATAATAAGCCTGCTTTTGTTTTTACAAAAATAGATAATGAAGTAGTGGCTTCGGGGAGGAGTATCCCTGAATTTGACATAATGAAAGCGTTAGTTAAGAAAGAAAAAAATAAAAAGAGTCCATCTTTTTATTTAAGAAGATATGGCGGTCATAGTCAAGCCTGCGGATTTAGCCTTGAAAAAGAAGAATATTATGATAAATTCACTAAAAGTATTTTGGAAGTTGTAAATAATGAATTAAAAGAAAAAGATTTATCTCCAGCTATCTTTGTGGACGCGGAAATAGGAGTTGAAGAAGCGGATTGGGATTTGCGTGATAATTTAGAGAATTTTGCTCCTTTTGGGCAGATGAATCGTCAGCCTTTATTTGCGATAAAGAATTTGGAGATTTTAGAGATAAAAGCGGTTGGAAAAGAAGAAAATCACCTGAAACTGAAATTTAAAAAAGGCGACAGCGCTATTGGCGCGATTGGTTTTCAGATGAATAATGACGAGCAGTCATGGGCGGAAAAACTGCATATAGGAGATATTATTGACGCAGTATGTTATGTTGAAGTAAACGAATGGAATGGGAACAGGGAACTGCAATTAAGAGTAATAGATGTACGAGTTGTTTGATAATAAAAATTCGTAGCATAAAAATGTGTAACAATCTCAAAACTCAAAGTTCAAAACTCAAAACCACAAATAAAAACTCAAAACTTCTAAATAGTTGCTGTTGAAATAGTCGCAAAATGTCATTCCGACCGAGCGAACCAGACGCCCAAACGGCTGGTTCGTGAGTGGAGGAATCTGTTTATTGAGCCAAATTTGGTACTGTCAACAGATCCCTCGGCTACGCTCGGGATGACAAAAAATACTATTTCAACAGACACTAAATAGTTAGTGTTGAAATAGTGTCCACAGCGTCATCCTGAAGGAGCGATAGCGACTGAAGGATCCCGTGGTTAAACAGAAAAACGCTGGGATTCTTCGCCCTCCTGGCACTCGGACTCAGAATGACGCGACTATTTCAACAGACAATAATTACAATAAATTTCTCGTTATGCCCTCTTAAATTTCACGATCTCCCTTAACACAAACTGATCTTCCCTTGAGTAAATAAAAGTATCTCTTTTGCTTATCGCCCCTTTCCCAAAAGTAGTTTTCGCGGTCTGCATTAAATCATAAGGCA
>JAZDEU010000014.1:0-7773 GCA_043808545.1 bacterium
TCAGATTTGCTTCTTAAAAATCTAAAGAATAGCGAGCTATCCATTCGGCAAGCTCAGGACAAGTTTTGAGGATTTTTAAGGAGTAAAGATGAAGTGAATATGAGATGAAATTAGGGAAGTTATTTTTACTTGAGCCCTTAATACAGCTACACTGTTAATAAAGCTTTACGCAAATTTTTCCAATCATCAACGGTTAACTCCTGCGGTCGCGCCTTTAAATCCAGCCCGCATTTTAATAAAGCATTTTCTATGTCATCCTCTTTTACGCCGACATTTTTAAGCCCATTTAATAAATTATTTTTAAGCATTTTTCTTCGCGAAGAAAATCCTATTTTAACAATACGAAAAAAATCTTTTTCATCTTTATCGTCTATAAAATTAAAAAATTCTTCTCTTAAAACAAGCTTAATAATCGCGCTATTAACTTTAGGCTCGGGATAAAAACACGACTTATCAACAATGCTTATAATTTCAGGATTCGCATAAAACTGCGCGCTAACTCCTAAAATACTCATCTCCCCTTTCTTGCCGCTAGGAGCGCAAAGACGCTCGGCGACTTCTTTTTGGATTAACAAAACCATCATTCGCGGTTTCTGATTTATAGAAAAAAATTTCTTCAAAAAAGATCCTGTTATATTATAAGGGATATTAGCAATAATTTTATATTCTCTTCCGGCTGTTAACTTTTTTAATTCATCATAAGATAACTTTAAAATATCTTCATTTATAAATCTTATATTATCATATCCTTTAAGCTCTTTTTTTGCAACGTACATAAGGCTTTTATCTAATTCCACGGAAATAATATTCCCGCCTTTTTCAGCCAATTTTCTTGTTAAAAATCCAAACCCGGGTCCTATTTCCAGTATTGTATCTTCTTTTTTTATATCTCCCGCTTGCGTTATTTTTTCTAGCGCGTCATCGCGCAACAAAAAATTCTGCCCTTTTGATTTAGAAGGATAGATATTATATTTTTCGCACAATTCTTTTATGCTCTCTAATGTCATAAAAAAAATCAAAAGTCAAAACGCAAAAGTCAAAAATACAAATTAAATCTCAAAAATTTTTGAAATTGTGAATATTAAAATTTTAAAATAATTTAAATTGAAAGTAATTTTTTTCAAAATTTAAAAAAATTTTTATATATTTTTAAAGTTTTGATTTGTGTATTTGAGATTTGATTTTTGACTTTTTATGTCACCGATAGTATTCTCTTGAAGAAACCGTTGTCTGCAAAGTTACAGAAACTGGCGTCTCTTGGCTGGATGGCTCGGCTTCAATAGTAGAAAGAACTATCGTAACCATAGGCTGTATATCCGCAACTTCGCACAATTGAGTCGCTACATCGCATAAACCAATACCTGAAGCGCAATCAGCGTGAGCGCTACAAGCCTTCACATAAAAAGGATCGCTTACTGGAACAATATAAAATTTTAAATCGCTCACTTTTATCCCTTTTGGGGTTATCGCCGCGAACTGATCAGCAGTTCCGTCCGCGTCCTGATCTATCCCAGCGGCAATGCAAGGACTGCTCGCGGCATTAGCGCAATCCGCGCCTGTCGCTTTTTCAAAAACCGCCTGCCTGCCATCAGAGTCAAACACATATAACTCTTCTTCGGGGTTATTAACTGTAGTATAATGCGCGTAATCAATTTTGCCAAGCCTAACTGCTCTCGCCATAGTTTCTAACGCGTAACTCGCGTCGCTTTGAACTTTCTGATATGCAAGCACTTTCTTTTGCGACCTATTTGTGAACATAAAAATTTCAGTAATTATAAAAATTGAAATTGAAAAAACACCCAAGACTACAACTAATTCCATTAAAGTAAAACCGCTGTTATTTTTTAATTTTAATCTCATATAAAATTATTTTTTTGTTTTCTTGGGACTGTCGCCAAATGGATGTTTTGCGTCATTCTGAGGAGGAACGACGAAGAATCCCAGATTTTTTTCGCTTAACTATGGGATCCTTCCCCTTCCTGGCGCTCAGGGTCAGGATGACGCTCTGGCATTCGGCGACATTCCCTTCTTGTTTTTTTGAGGTCATCTCCAATTATAAATACTATCTTCAACAACTAAAGAATGCGCTCGCGCATGCTCTTCCCAGCGCATCTCCGCTATGACTCTTATCCCTACTTTGCTCCCCGCAGAACAAACGGCGCTGTTTTCAATAGTCTCTGCGCCAGTTGAAAGACATATCGCCTTTAAGGATAAAAGCCTTTTATAAAAAGTTTTTTCTGTGTCTTCCGGCTGCGCGTTCGCTTGCGTAAATAAATTCTTATAAGCGCCTGAAATAAATCTGTAAATCGCAGTGTTGCTGTCCGTAAAATCGTCTGGAGAAAAACCTATGCTCCAAGTATTATTTATATAATTTAAAATTAATACACCATCGTAATCGGATAACGAATATAATCCCATATCCCAATTATTCCCAGCGAGCCAATTGCTGTCTCTTATATTATGTACAACCTCAACAGCCTCGCGCGCTAAATTTGCCGCGACTACTCTAGTTTCCGCTTCATAATTACTTGACAAACTAGACTGCGCTACCGCTATCGCGCCAGTTAATCCGACTATAATAATAGATATGCCCGCGATCGCCTCTATCAATCCTTGCCCATCTTTATTTTTTATTAAATTTAACATATTTGCAGATACGGGCACGAAGCATCGCGCCCCTACACTTTATAAACTTTTGTACGGGCACGATGCTTCGCGCCCCTGCTTTATAACTACTCTATCTCCGCTCTTCCTGAAATTTGATTTAATGTTACCGTTTTAGCATCCCCCGTCTCATCATAAGTTAAAATTATAGAATATTGCCCTCCATTTTTAATATCGCAATCGCATATTGGGCATAAATCTTGATTAACGCATACTTGCCCTTTCGGCGGAAAAAAAATCAGATTCTTATTATTGCCTGTTTCAGCTAAAGAAATTTTTTGCAAAACCACAGCGCTCGCCGCCTCGCCTGCGTCATACTTCTTATTAGAATTATCATCAGAAAAAATAGTATAACCGGTACTTTCAAAATGTATCCCATATCCTCCAAAAGGCATTTCATGACCATCAAACTTGCTTCCGTTTAAAACCATATTCTGCATTTTTCTTATATTGCTTAATAAAACATTAGATTCTAAATTTAATAAATTTTTTTTCTCCCCCGCCCTGTAATTAGTTATAGATAAAGTAGTTATTATCGTCAAAATAAAAACTGAAACTAACATCTCTATAAGGGAAAAACCATTTTGATTATGTTTTAATGTCATAATAGTTTTATTTATTGAACCTTCAACGCATTGTTTTACGTCATCCTGAGCGACGGATAATTTGCGTAATCCTGAGCGTAGCGAAGGATCCCATCGCTTACACGCCTTCCGCAGTCAATTCTCTCGCGCCACGAGATTCTTCACCCCGCAAAGCGGGGTTCAGAATGACGCTATACTACCTAATCAATCTCATATACCACGCCATTATCTCGCTCCCCCAAAGCATAGAAATATACGCCGCGGAGCTTAAAAATGTTCCAAAAGGAACTTTGCTATTCATTTTTTTATTCTTAATAATCATTGAAAAAAATCCGATAATCGCTCCCGCGACATAAGCTATGAATAATGCGACTATAGTTTTCTGCCATCCTAACATAACTCCGATTAAAAACCCTAATCTTATATCTCCCCCGCCAATCCACTTCCCGCGTGAAACGACGAATTGCAGTAAAAAAAATCCTCCTGCAATAACTCCGCCTAAAAAAAGATCAGTAAATTTATAACCTATTATCATGTTTAATATAAAGGCGATTGCTATTGCAGGCAAACTTACTTTATCTAGAATCAAATACCATCGGAAGTCATAAACAAAAATTATAATCAGTATGGCAGTAAATAAAAAATATGTGAATAAAATTAAGTAATTGATAATTGGCAATTGGTAATTAGCGGTAAAATAAAAATTCCATTGAATAAAAGCTAAAACAAATAAAACAGCTGTTGCCAGTTCCACTAATGGATACTGTATTGATATTTTTTTATCGCAGTATCTGCATTTTCCAGCTAAAGATAAATAACTTACTAAAGGAATATTATCGTACCATAATAATGTATGTTTGCACTTTGGACAATGCGACCTGCCTTTAACAAAATTCTCGCCTTTTTTAAAACGTAAAATAACAACATTTAAAAAACTGCCGATACAAAGACCTATTATGAAAATTAGTATCCACATATAACAAGGTACGGGCGTATTGCAATACACCCCTACTTTATGAACTTTCGTACTGGCACGATGCTTCGTACCCCTACTAATTTCATTATACCATAAAAAATAATCCTATCAAAATAAAACCCCCATCCAAAATTACGGACGGGGATTTTATTTTTAAATTTCATAAAGGATCCTCTATGAAATTACTATGGACAAGAAACTCCTGCTGGTGTTGCGGTACAACCAATACCTGCGCCTAAACTAGGTATTGCGTTCTCTAATGTGAAACCTATACTATAGGTAGTTCCTGTGCTAATCGCATAAACATAGTTTGCTCCGCCAGGAGTTGGATTAGCAGGCACTTTTCCCATATACGTCGTTCCTAGCGCAGCTGCCGCAAATCCAGCATTAGCCGCAATTCCAGAACTTAAAGTAGCTCCTGCTCCAGTTCCTAAAGTTAAAGCCGCGCCTTGCACAGGATAAACATTTTGATCATTAAAGAATAACTCTAAACCTGTCTGAATTTGCTTAATATCAGAAACACGTCTTGCGTCTCTTGCCTTCTGTCTAGCGTTATTCAAAGATACAACTGCTAGAGTAGAAAGTAAACCGATAATCGCAATAACGACTAATAATTCAATCAATGTAAAACCTTTTCTATTGTATATCATTTTCTCACCTCCCTTCTTATATTCCGCATAAAAATTAAATTTAGCGAAAAGATATATAAATACAAATCTACAAATCTTATGCTAATCTGCAAATATGCGAATGTCGCAAATTTGTAGATTAGCATATTCGTAGATTTGCATTTCATTTGTAGATTTGTATTATATTTATTATATCACATTTTTAAAAAAAATATAATACAACTTTATCCACAATGCTAAAACTCCAAATTTTATAAACTGCTTAATACTAAATACAATATACTTTATACTAATTTTAGAATTGCGTTGCTAAATTATACATCGGCATAATAATAGCGGTAACTAATCCGCCAACAGCAACTCCCATTAAAACCATAATTAAAGGCTCTATTAAAGTAACTAAATTACTTACCATATTATCAACTTCTCTCGCATAGAAATCACTCATCTTTAAAAGAATATCATCTAATTTACCAGTTTGCTCTCCCATTACCATAAGCTGGGAAATCATCTTAGGAACAACATTGCTTCTTAAAAAAACAGTAGCTATTGACTTCCCGTTCTCAACTTCTTTCATAGTTTCTAAAATTATCTTTTTATAAACTTCGTTCCCAACTATATCCGCGGTTATCTCTAAACTCTGGCTTATTGTAACTCCCCCGACTAAAAGAGTGGCAAAACCTCTAGTGAACCTTACTATGGCTATTTTTTGAAAAAGCGGACCAAACACAGGAAGCCTTAATTTAATATAATCCCATTGTTTCCTTCCTGTTTCGGTTTTTGTGTAATATTTGAATATTCCAAATAATGCGAATATGCCGATAAAAAAAGCCCACCAATAATTTTTAAGCGCATTGCTTAGCCCGATTAACATCCTTGTTGTTAAAGGAAGCTCTCCGCCAGATTCTTCTAATATTGCTGTTAGTTTAGGAACAACAAAAATCATCATAACTGTTCCTACCACTGATAATCCGCTCATAATAAACGCCGGATATATCATCGCTCCCTTTATCTTGCTTGTTAAATCATAGTCCTTTTCCTGCTGATCAGCCAAATAATTTAAAATTTCATCAAGTTTTCCTGAAGTTTCTCCAGATCTTACCATGCTTATATAAAATGTGCTGAAAACTTTAGGATATTTCGCGAAAGCTTTTGAAAGTTTCTCGCCTCCCTCAATTTCTTCCACTATTGCCGATATAACTTTCTGAAAATACGGATTACTCGTCTGCTCTTTAAGCACTTGCAAAGATTTTATAATAGGAAGATTGGCTGAAACCAAAACCGATAACTGACGCGAAAAAATTACCAAATCTTTTACTTTTACTCTGTTAAAAAACGCGAGCAGTCTGCTAGTATCAAGCGTTCTCTTTTTTTCTACATTTAAAACCGACAATCCTTTATCAACTAAAATATCCGCGGCGATTTCTTCGTTCGCCGCCTCTACCATGCCAGTAATAGTTTTTCTTTGACGATCTAACGCCTTGTACTTGAATAATGACATAACAATATTATGAATTTTTAATTTTTAATTTTTAATTTCTAAACAATTTTTATTGTTATAATTTTTAAATCATAAATTTAAAATTAAACATTAAAGCATTTGAAATTATTTTAAAATTTGAAATTAAAAATTAAAAATTCATCTCTACCTAAGCATTCTCTTGAAACCTTCCTTATTATTAGCGTAATTTATCGCGTCATCAATACTTATCTCCCCGGCGCCTGCCAGTTCGGCTAAAGAGCGATCAATTCCTCTCATCCCTTCTTCACGAGAAGTCTGTAAAATATTATTTAATTGATAAGTTTTATCTTCTTTTATAATCGCTTTCACTGGCTCTGTCGCCAGAAGAATTTCTGGAACTAAAATTCTTCCGCCTCCAATGCGAGGAACTAATTTCTGCGCTAAAACGCATTCTAGACAATTAGCAAAAAGATATCTCGCCCGAGATCTGTCTTGTATCATGAAATTAGATAATATCTTATCAATAATGCCGATAACGCTTTCTTCATTCATTATTCCTATCACAAGCCTGCCCGAAGAAGCCAAGTCAAAAACTTTCATTAAAACATCGCAAGAAATGTCTAACTTATCAAGCATTATAATGTCAACATCTTCATTTGCGCAAAAATCCAAAGCTTCCTCATAATTTCTCGCGTCTTTTGGAATATCTCTTTGAACAACGATGCTTCTATTGCTGGACATTAAAAACTCTATCGGTTTCTCTATGGTTAGAATATATCTCTGCTGTTTTTTATTTATCTCTTCCAACAAAGCAAAGACCGTAGTGGTCTTTCCAGAATCATACGGTCCTCCGACAATTACTAAACCCTCGCTTATATTAACCAAATCTAAAACTGTTTTAGGGATTCCTAAATTTTTAATTAACGGAATTACAGGAGCGACAAATCTAAAAGAAAAATTTAAAAAATTTTTCTGGTAAAAAATATTTATCCTAAACCGCACTTGGTTGCCATAATCATGCGCAACTGATATTCCTCGCGTACTTTCTAATTCTTTAAGTTCTTTCCCGCTTAAAAGACCTTTAGCTAAGTTATCTAAAAAATCTTTCGTAATAATTTCTTCTTCCGCTAAAACATGCAATTTATTGTCTATCCTTAAAACTGGATTATTCCCTACTGAAAGATGCAAATCCGCAGCTTTCCTTTTTAAAGCTGTGGCTATTATCCTATTTATTATTATTGTTTGAGTTGCTTCCATAGAATTAGTATTTAGTATTTTGTATTTAGTATTTAGTAAATTTAAATTCCATACCGCTTAATACTAAATAGTTTCTGTTGAAATAGTCGCGTCATTCTGAACCCGAGCGCCAGGAGGGCGAAGAATCCCAGTGTTTTTTTGCTTAGCCACGGGATTCTTCACCCCGCAAGCGGGGTTCAGAATGACGCTGGAGACACTATT
>JAZDEU010000015.1:0-23717 GCA_043808545.1 bacterium
CCCCGCAAGGGAGTATTATGCTTTAAAAGGGATAAAAAAGAGTAAAATTGATAAAAATTGATAAAAAATCAATAAAATTTAACTTTGATCAGTTGAATGCTATTAGTTTTTTACCAAAGTTGCCTTAGGCGACAGTCCCATAAGATAGATGTGAATTCATTTCAATGCATCCTAAATTTTTTCTTCGTCAAAACCCCATTCCATCAGCTTTTTAAAAATTTTTATATTGATGAACTTATGCAAGTTTTTTTGTATCGTGTATTTCGCGCGCGTTTCAGAATGTTCTACTCTAATGTGGCTTCCTTTTCCAAAACCACAATCAATAATATGGACATCACATTATGAAAACGCACTTAGAAACTAGGAAAAATTGATGAATAGCCTGCCTGCGCAGACAGGCGCAGTTTTGCAGTTTAGGAAAACCGCACTGCCTGCGCAGGCAGGAGATGTATCAGTAGATACATTGAGGATTTTCCTGAACGAAAAACAAGCTAGTCGCAATTTTTACAGTTTATGGAGTGCGGAGTCATAATGTGATGTCCATAGAACCCGTTTCCTCGGTTAGTATCATCTTGCATTAGAGAACTTTATCTTGCGTCCATCATTCATTTTTGCTATAATTTAAAAGTAATTTTAATATCTCTATACTATCATAACATCGCATAAAATACAATATTTAAAAATTTTAATTAGAGCTGGAAGAATAATTTTCAAAACTATGTCAAAAAAATTACTTCTAATAATTAGCGGATACCCCGCGACTGGGAAAACTACGCTTGGCAGAAAATTATCAGAATACTTAAAAATTCCTTTTTTGTGCAAAGATGATATTAAGGAATCTCTTTTTGATAGTCTAGGATGCGATGATAGAGAATGGTCTAAAAAATTAGGGCAAGCAAGTTTTGAATTGCTCTGGCAATTAACTGAAACTATGTTAAAAGCAGAGACTCCTTTAATTATTGAAGCTTTTTTTCATAGGGAATTTGCTAGAGATAAATTACTTAATTTTAAAAAAAAGTATAAGTATTTCCCCATAGAAATAAATTGCGCATCTGAAGAAAACATTAGGCTGGAACGATTTAAAGAAAGAAACGAAACAGGCGATAGACATCCAAGACATGTTGACCATATTAATTATAAAAATACATCCCTTAATGAATTAAAAAATAAAAAAAGCTCTCTTGATATTGGCGGAAAGTTTTTTAATTTAGACACTACTAACTTCAACAAAGTTGATTATAATAAATTATTTAGTTCTATTAAATTAGAGACTAACGAAAAATAATTATAAACAGTGTTGTATGAAATTATCAAACAACAAACAATGTCCTAAATGCGGAAATTTTAATAATAGAGGAATTACGATTAATGCGGAAATTGTAAATAATAATAAAATTTAAAAACATCTCTTGGCGTAATTTTAATCGCCATAGCATAATTTTAGTTTAAATTAAATAAAAGTAAATTTGACTAATCGCCCCTTTAAAAGCGCTTAAAAGCTTGCAAGAAGCTTTAGAACTGCATAATGACTAACAAAGAAATTCCGTATGGAACTTTTAAGTCAATCTTACTTCAATCAGGACTTGAGGAAAGTGATTTTTTATAAGAAAATTTAAAAATAAATAAAAATTTAAAATATCATTATGAAAATTTTTGAATATTCAGTGCTTGATTCCGAAAAAGTTATAAAAGAATTCTCTACTAATCAAAAAAAAGGATTAGATGATAATTCAGCCGCAAAAAGACAAAAAGAATTCGGATTAAATACTTTAGCTCTCAAGGAATTAAAAACTTGGCATATTTTTTTGCGCCAGTTCAAATCTTCTTTTATATACTTGCTATTCGCGGCAATGCTCATAACAATTTTTTTAAGAGAACCTGTTGATACATTGATGATATTTATTTTTTTACTAGTTAATACAATGCTTGGTTTTTTTCAAGAATACCGCTCAGAAAAAACTGCCAAATTATTAAATAAATATTCCCTTCCCCGAACAAAAGTTTTACGCAATGGAAAAATTGAACAGATTACATCGGATAAATTAGTTCCCGGAGACATTATTATTTTAGAAACCGGAGATAAAATTCCAGCTGACATCAGGATAATTGAAGAAAATAATTTAATAGTTGATGAAACAATTTTAACAGGCGAATCAATTACTGTATATAAAAAAGCGGAGAGCCTGCAATGTATTCCCACTGCTTACCATGAAGCGCTTAATATAGTTTTCTCTGGAACAGATGTTATAAAAGGAAAAGCTAAAGGAGTCGTCTTAGCTACCGGGGAAAATACTGCCTTCGGAGAAATTGCTAAATTAACAACTGAATCAAATAAAATAAGCGATTTTGAAAAAACCATTTCCCGATTTTCTAAGTTTATTATAAAATTAGTCGGCTTTACGCTTTTAATAGTATTTTTAGCTAATCTTTTTATTAGAAAAGGCAATATAAACATATTAGAGATGATTATATTTTTAGTCGCTCTCACAGTTAGCGTTATTCCCGAAGCTCTTCCGTTAGTAATGACATTCTCTTTATCGCGCGGAGCAAGAAAATTAGCAAAAAATAAAGTTATCGTCAAACGGCTTTCTGCCATTGAAGATTTAGGCGGAATTGAAATTTTATGCAGCGATAAAACTGGGACTTTAACAAAGAACGAGCTTACAGTCGCTAATTTTTATTCAGACGCGCCAGACCAGACGCTATTTTTAGCAAACATTGCTTCAGATTTTGAAATTAAAGAAAAAACCGAACCGTTTGATATCGCCTTAGAAAAAGAACTCTATCCTAAACAGGCGCAACAGCTTAAAAAAGCGCGTAAAATAGATGAAGAGCCGTTTGATCCAAAAATACGGAGAAATCTTGTTTTAGCTAAAATAGATAATAAAAACTTGCTAATTACCAGAGGCGCGGCTGAAGCGGTAATTGAAAAATGCGCAAATCTTGATAATGAATCAAAGAAAAATATCAACGATTGGGTAAAAAGAGAGGGAGAACAAGGACACCGAATTTTAGCAATCGCATACAAAGAACTAAAAAAAATCAGCGAAAATTATAATATCTCCGAGATGTTAGAAATAGATGATTTTACGTTTATGGGAATTATTTCTTTTGTTGACCCCATCAAACCAAGTTCTTATGAAGCTGTGAAAAAATCTCGTAAATTAGGAGTACGGATGATGGTTCTTACCGGTGATAGTTTAGAAGTCGCCGGCGCAGTAAGCAAAGAGATTGGACTGATCAATTCTCCTGATAAAGTAATGAGCGGTAAAAAATGGGAAGAGATGACTCAAGAAAAACAACAGCGCTGTCTTGATAATTATTCAGTCTTCGCCAGAGTTTCGCCTGAACAAAAATTTAAAATTATTGAGTCTTTACAAGCAAAACATATAGTCGGATTTTTAGGCGAAGGCATAAATGACGCTCCCGCGCTAAAAATATCCGGGGTTTCCTTAGTGGTTGATAGCGCGGCTGATATCGCGCGTGAGGTTGCTGATATTGTTTTACTAAAGAAAAATTTAGAGATTATTCTTGACGGGATTGAGGAAGGCCGCAAGGTTTTTACTAATACTACTAAATATATTATTGCAACACTCGCGTCAAATTTCGGAAATTTTTTCGCAGTTGCTACCGCGTCTTTGCTTATAGATTTTTTGCCAATGCTGCCTATTCAAATATTATTGCTTAATTTATTATCTGATACTCCGATGATTTCAATATCAACAGACACAGTTGACGCAGACGAGCTAATTTCCCCAAAAAAATATGAAGTAAAGGATATTATTATTTTAGCGATTATTCTCGGGCTTATCAGCACTATTTTTGATTTTATTTTTTTCGGTATATTTTTCAGAATGCCGCATGGAATTTTACAAACTAATTGGTTTATTGGAAGCGTTTTAACAGAACTGGCTTTAATATTTTCCGTGCGCACAAAATCATTATTCATTAAAGGTTCTAGACCATCGGGATATTTAATATGGTTAAGCGCGATTATCTTTATTCTAACGATAGGATTGCCATTTACTAAATTCGGACAAAATGCATTTCATTTCGTTCCCCCGACTAAACCGCACTTAATTCTTATCTTAGCGATAGTAGCCCTTTATTTTATCTGCACAGAAACAGTAAAACTATTTTATTATAAAAGTAAAATTAAAAATTTAAAAGCCTAAAGAGACATATTCAAAAAAAATTATTTGCAAAATGCAAAATTCCTGTGCTATAATAGGAGCAAATTTAACATTTTATAAATTAATACTTATGCGGGATATAATTTTAATTTAAAATAAAACATATGGAAACAAACATACTTATCGCAATCGCGAATTTAGTTAAAAATCCAATTACAAATTTGACCTCTAACTATCGTGCTGCCAATCGGGTCAATAGCATGGGCGATGCCCTAGAATTTTATATTAAAGATATATTTTGCAATTCTTTAAGCGAAAAAGAGGTTAGAAAAAAGAATAAAATTTATGAAAAAAATTTTTCATATTTTGGAAACCAAAATCATCCGCCAGATTTTATCATAAAGGATGGCGATGCTATTGAGGTAAAAAAGATTGAGAGTTTTAAAAGCGCTTTGGCGTTAAACAGTTCTCCGCCGAAAAATAAATTGCGTTCAGACGACATAAGAATTACTGCGACTTGCAGAAAAATTGATGGCGGAAATTGGAAAGAAAAGGAACTTTTTTATGTTATTGGAAATGTAAAAAGCTGTGTTATAAAATATTTGTTTTTTGTCCAAGGAACATGCTACGTAGCCGACCATGAAATTTACGACAAAATTCATGTACCAATTAAAAAAGAGGTTGATTCTGTTTTAGATTCATTAGGTTTTGAAAAGAGCGATACTGTAGAATTGGGAAAAGTCAAAAATGCAGATCCTCTCGGAATAACTGAATTAAGAATTAGAGGCATGTGGAGCATAGAAAATCCGATTAAGGTATTTGATTATGTTGTTCCCATTGATAAAAGTATGACTTTTTTTACTAATGTAATTTTGTTAAAAGAAAAATATTTATCATTCCCAGAAAAAGATAGAAAAAATATTGAAGGTTTAGTTTGCAATAATTTTTCAATAGAAGATGTAAAAATAAAATCGCCGAATAACCCTGCAAAATTATTGGGGGCGAAATTATTAAGTTTTAAAAAATAATATGATATTAGCTTCTTTATTTACAGGCGCAGGCGGATTAGATTTAGGCTTTAAAAAAGCTGGTTTTGATGTTGTTTGGGCAAATGAATACGACCCTGCAATTTGGGATACTTTTGAGCATAATTTCCCAAAAGTGAATTTGGACAAAAGAAGTATTGTAGATATCCCCGCATCTGAAATCCCAAATGTTGATGGAATAATCGGAGGACCGCCTTGCCAAAGTTGGAGCGAAGCAGGAGCTGGTCGCGGAATAAATGACAAACGAGGACAGTTATTTTATGACTACATCCGTTTATTAAAAGAGAAACAGCCAAAATTATTCCTCGCAGAGAATGTCTCGGGGATTTTACATCCAAAACACCAAGAAGCATTTTTAAACATAATTAAAGAATTTAAAAATGCTGGATATGAAATTTCATACAAACTGCTAAATGCAAATGATTATGATGTCCCGCAAGATAGACACCGTGTCATTATTATCGGTTACCATAAAAAATTAAAAAAGAAATTTGAATTTCCAGAACCGCAAAAATATAAACCGATATTAAAAGATGCTATGTTTGATTTACGCTTAGCAAAACCTGCGAAAGACAAAAATAAAACAAACGGAACTGAGTTAAAAATTCCCAACCACGAATATATGAATGGCGGTTTTTCAACAATTTATATGTCAAGAAATCGCGTCCGTTCGTGGAATGAACCTTCTTTTACAATTCAAGCAGGCGGTCGCCATGCTCCAATTCATCCGCAAGCGCCAAAGATGAAATTTATCAGCCAAAATAAGAGAATTTTTATGCCAGGAAAAGAACATCTATATCGCCGTTTGTCTGTAAGAGAATGCGCGAGAATTCAAACTTTTCCAGATGATTTTATTTTTAAGTATCATGATATTGCTGATGGATATAAAATGATTGGCAATGCAGTTGCTGTAAATTTTGCGCATCATCTAGCAAAAAAAATTTACGAAGATATTATGCAGAACAAAATTAGTTGCGTATAATTGCGTATAATTCAGATTTTAAAAAAATTTAAAAGTCTAAAGAGACATATTCAAAAAAAATTATTTGCAAAATGCAAAACTCCTATGCTATAATAGGAGCAGATTTAATGTTTCTTAGTAAATACTTTGCCGCACTTATGGAAATAGCAACTCATAGACAATTACTAACATTAAATGAGGCTTGCAATTGGGCAAGTTCATTTTTGGGTCGCAATATTAGTGAATCTAATATTTCCTATCTTATACAATATGGAAAAGTTGAAAAATATGGAGAGAATGGAAGCACTCAAATCAATGTAGCTGATTTAAAAAATTATTACCAGTCTTTAAATGGAAAAAGAGAAGCAGAATGGAAAAAGAAACTTGGAAATGATTTAAACTGGAATTTATCTTTTGACAATTTGTGCGAGAAAGACACAACGAAACATGTTCATAGGTTGCACCCATACAAAGGTAAATTTATCCCCCAGTTAGTTGAATATTTTATTGACGATCACATTGATGATTTTAAAAAAGATATTTTTTTCAAAAAAGGTGATATTATTCTTGATCCATTTTCAGGTTCGGGCACAACGGTTGTTCAGGCTAATGAACTTGGGATTCATTCAATCGGTGTAGACATTTCCCGCTTTAATTGCATGCTAACGGATGCCAAACTTCTGGATTATAATTTAAATCTATTATTAAAAGAAGTAAAAAATATAAATTCAGCTATTGCAAAATTTGAAACTGACGAAAAAATTGAGGAATTTGAAAAAAAACTTTATTTTGAACTTGCTAAATTCAACAATAAGAATTTCCCTTCTCCAGAATTTAAAAGAAAAATTTATAAGCAAGAAATAGATGAAAATCTATATGCGATTAAAAAAGAAAAGGAGTTTTTAAATATCTACGAAAAGTTAGTCGCGAATTACAAAATAGGACTCGAACAAAAAAACGATAGAACTTTTCTTGACAAATGGTATATTCAAAATGTCCGAAAAGAGATTGATTTCGCATTTGAACAGATTAAAAAAATCAAAGACGAGAAGAACAAAAGAGTTTTAGCGGTTATTTTAAGCCGGACAATTCGTTCTTGCAGAGCAACAACTCACTCTGATTTAGCAACCCTCAAAGAGCCGCAAATAACAACTTATTATTGTTGGAAGCATAAAAAAATTTGCAAACCCCTTTTTTCAATTAAGTATTGGTTCAGCCGTTACGCAAATGATACTATTGCAAGAATCAGAGAATTTCAAAAGTTGAAAAGCAGGGCGTATTGGGCATCAATTACCGCTGACTCAAGAACTGTTAATATTTTAAAAGAATTAAAATCTAGAAATAAAAAATTTTATCAGCTTATTGAAAAACAAAAAATCAAAGGAATTTTCTCTTCTCCTCCTTATGTCGGGCAAATAGACTATCACGAGCAACATGCTTATGCGTATGATCTTTTTGGTTTTGAAAGAAAAGACGAATTGGAAATCGGACCATTATATAAAGGTCAAGGAATGGAAGCAAAAAAATCTTATGTTGATGGCATATCCCAAGTTTTAATAAATTCAAAAAAATTTCTTGCGAATAATTTTGATGTTTTTTTAATTGCTAATGATAAATGGAATTTATATCCGCAAATTGCGGAAAAATCCTGCATGAAAATAGTTAATCAATTTAAACGCCCTGTTCTTAATCGCACTGAACGAGATAAAAATCCTTATTCAGAGATAATTTTTCATCTTAAAAACTATGACTAACCTAAAAAAACAACTAATCGCCTTATCAGTTATAAAAGTCTTACTGAAACGTTTTGAGACATTTCCGATTGATGCTTCAAATAATCGTAATGCTCCATTTCATGAAGCATTTTTAAAAGCATTTAAAGACAGGCTTGAAAATAAAGTTTCTGATGTGCCATTTTTTATCAGTCTAAGCAGTTGGCTACACGGACTAAATACTACGCTTGGACAAACCTTTTTTGAAAGAGTGTCGCATATTTTATCTGATGGGGAAAAGCGCGAATATACTTCTAAAAAATTAGGAAATTTAAAGATATACCAACTCCAAAAAGACAAGATTAATGAAATCATGACGGATCTTTCTAATTCAGAAAAAATACCAAACTTAGAGCAAGAAACTAACGAAATATTTACCATAAATCGTGGAAACTTAACTAATGCACTCGATTTTTCTGCTGATGTTTTTATTGAAGACAATAATTCAGTCACCGCAATTGAGATTAAATCTGTGAAACCAAATTCTGGCGAAATGAAAGGTGAAAAACAAAAAATTTTAGAAGGTAAAACTGCTCTTAAAAAATTATTCCCGAAGAAAAAGATTTATTTTTATATGGGGTTCCCCTTTGATCCAACAAACGATACTAAAACTGGACACAATAAAACACGATTTTTAAAATCTATCATAAATATGATAAAATTTTTTGATCCGTCAGAAACTTTAATTGCTGGTGAACTGTGGGATAAATTATCGGGAGAAAATAAAACAATGGAAAAAATTTTAGAGATTATAAATACAATTTCTACGCCAAATTTTATAAAAAAATTTAATTTTCTACAAAATTCCCTAAACAGGGGTAATCCTCGTTATTTAAAAATTTTAGAGGAATGGTTTTTATTTTCTGAAGCAGAACTTCTTAAAAAAGATTCTCACATTAAAACTAATGCAAAAAATCACAATAACCTGCAAAAAATATACCATCAACAAATTTTTGTAGGAGATGAATATAACTGGCAAAGATTTAATGAATTATCAAAAATTTAACTTTTCCTCTATTCTTTCCTCCCCTTCGCCGTAACATTAAAACCCATATATTTCCCAAGCATCAAACGGGTTTGCGCGTCAGCCGCGGGGATAGAGCCAAAAGCAATCATACACCAAGGAAAAACAAGCCATTGTAAAACCATAATAATATATTTCCATCTTGGATGATCTTTCGGTCTAGGCGGCAAAAGAATCGTGCTTAAAATCGCGGAAAAAACTAATCCAATCATCGCGACATTCATAAGATACTTTAAAACAAGAGGCGCATTTTGAGCAAGGACTGTTGACTTTTCCGCGGAATTAGCAAAATAAAGCGGAAAAATACCTAAAAGAAAAATAACAATCGGAGCTGTCGCCCACGAATAAACTCCTTCCAGCTGATTAAATAAATAACTAAACTTTTGAGAAAATTTAATACGTTTATTTTTCCAAATAAACTGCATCATATATGGAAAATTTTCAACGCCATAAGCCCATCTTCTCTGCTGTTTATACTGGTTTTTAAGACTATTCCAAAATTTACCAGTGTAAGCCGTATCCATTGAAAGCGGAATATACATAGGTTCCGCGGAATAATCGCCATCATATCTCGCGATGCATTGCAAAATAATTCTTGAGTCCTCTGTCACAATATCTCTTTGCCAAAATCCGACATCCACTAAAGCTTGAAAAGGCATACTATGAGAAGAAAAAGTAAAAAGACGCTCTGGTCTTGCAAGATCTGTTAAAAGCCAAAAAGTAGTACTATTATAAACTACTCTCATTAAAAATGGAGACTCCCAAATATTATTATTATATAAAGCTACTGGCTGATAACTATGATGCAAAGGATTAGTATTTGTTAAAAATTTATAAGTGAGATAAGCATAATATTGCGGATGAACACACGTATCAACATCAAAATTTGATACTATCACTTTTTCATAATCAATTTGACGCTCATCTATAAATTCTTTCGCCCTTTTCCCAGCCCAATGCGCGTTTGAACCCTTGCCCTGTAAATCGCCTGGCATTAATTTATGAATAATCGTTAACAACTTGAAAAATTTGCCTTCGTATGTTTCTTTAATTCTTTTCGCAATACTCCAATAATTTTTACTGTCTATTTCTTCTCCTGTAAGAACTACGATAAATTTTTTAGGGTCATATTCAGCTTTTATTAAAGCGTCAAAACAAGCAGAAATAATTTCAAAAGACTCACGAAGAGTGGGCAATATTATTAGATGGTAATAATCTTCCCAATTTTTGTTTTTTAAATTATTCGGACACTCCTCTTTCTTTAAATTTTTTAATTTTTCAAACCAATTGACTTTAATTTCTTTGCGATATCTCCGCCAAGAAATCAAAAGCCAAATAAGCATATACGACACTCTAATCAGCCAATAAAAATCAAAGGCGATAATTAACATAATCGCCCATAATGGTTTCTTGTAGGACAGGAGAATTATTCCCAAAAAAGTTATCCACACCATTGCTCCTGGCGCTATCTCATAAAATCTATAAAGTTTGTTTTTAGACATTTCCGGCATAAAATTTATAATCCGAACCTACAAATAAATATCCGAATGCTACGAATTGCGAATTCATCCGAATATCAGAATAATTCGTATAATTTGTTTTCGGAGAATTCGGATAAAATTTGTAGTATTCGGATTATAGGGTTCTTACTTTTTCTCCCCCAATTTTTCAATTATTTTCTTTGCATGATTTTGACCGCCAAGTCCGAAAGAAATACCTCCAGCGAGCGCGAGCATAGCGACAAATCCCTTAAATAAAACTGAAACTAATTCCGCGGCAATTTTAAGTTGCACAAACGCCGCCATAAAAGTAAAAACTAATATTGACCACTTCGCGACAGACGCAATAATATTCGCGGACTCTAATTGCACTACATGAACGCTTGTTTTCACTAAACCATGAATAAAATTAGCGAATATTACTCCTAAAACTAAAATAACTACTGCGATAACAACATTCGGTATATACAGAAGAACTTTATTTAAAAATTCAGTTATCTGCGTGAACTTTAATATGTCCCCCGCGGCAACTAAGAAAACAATAATAAAAAACCATTTTACTATAATGCCGACTATTTTACTAACGTCAATTTTAATGCCTGTTTTTTCTAACCATTCCTTTAAACCTAAAGATTCAATTGCTTTATCCAAATATAAATATTTAAGAGTGCGCGTAATAAATTTTGCGAAAAACTTAGCGATAAAAAGCCCTATTATCAGAACTATAAGAGCGCTAACTATGTTTGGAAGAAAATTTACCATTTTAAACCATAAATTCTGAAAAGAATTTGTAATAACTTCCCCCCATGTTAATAATTCATTCATACTTTATCAAAAAAACAAGAAAGCAAGAAAACAATAAAACAAAATTTATTTATCATCTTGCTGTCCAGCTTAAAAACTAATTAATTGTTGTTGAAATAGTCGCGTCATTCTGAGCCGAAGGCGAAGAATCCCGTGGCTAAATGCGCTGAACAAAGGGATTCTTCGGTCGCTTTGCTCCCTCAGAATGACGAAAAAACGACTATTTCAACACTAACTAATTATATATTTCATAAAACGAAATAACAAACATAGCATGGCTCCACACAAGAGGAGTAACGCCTTTCCCTTCCCTAAAATCTCCAAAAATTTGTTCTGGAATGTAATTATTTCCTAATCTTTCTATTACCCAATCAAAATATTTTTCCGCTTTCTTTTTATCACCAGCTTTTGCGCAATAAATTGACATCCAAAAATTTAATAATGGCCAAGCTCCCGCTCCTTCTTGCGCAGTCCCTTCCCCGTCATAATAATCCATCTCAAAACGGCGGACGCCTCCGTCTAGCGCTAATTTCTCTTCCATCTTTTTTACAGTATTTTTTATTCTTTTATCATTTGCGTCAATTACAAAAAATGGCCAAACTAATCCCAGCATGGACGCATCTATATTTTTGTCATCAATCTTTCCATGATTTCTAAAAAAATATTTTTCTTTCTCATTGTATGCATCATCTATCTTTCCCCTCATTTCTGTTGCAACTTTTTTCCAATTTCCATTATTAGGAAAAATCAATCCAGCTTTTTCTAAACCACTAGCGCAAGCGGCGAGAGTATAAGTAAAATTATTTTCCATTTTCGTTGATGTCATTCTTTTCCCTTCTTCCCAAAGATCAGAAGTGTTTTTAAAAAAATACGCGCCTTTCCACTCGCCGCAAATTCCATCAGCCAATCGTTTTATTAAAATTTCATACTTGCTGGCTGATGAAATATTATTTTTAAAATGGCGCCAAATAGCAAAGAGAGTTACACCCATTTGATCCGGCTGGAACTGACCTCCGAATTTTTTCCCATTAGTTGAATAATTTTGATAAAGCAATCCCTCTTTTTTAAAATCCTCCGGCCGTTCTTCTAACCACTTAAAATATGGCTCCTGAATATCCATTGGTATGCCCTCCCCTTTGAGGTGAGGGATAGGGAAAGGTTTTATTTTTTCGCACAATTTCGCGTTATCCAATTTTCGTGTTGATTCGTGTTCACATTCGCGTTGATTCGCGTCATCCAGATAATCTGCCGCGATGCAAATATAAGCCGCATCCCTCGGCCAGACATAACGATAATCCTTTGCAGTATGCGGATAATATTTTTCATCCGTATTCGCCGCAACAATAGCGCCATTCGGCAAAGCCGCATCTTTTATAACATTTCTTGATGTTTCTAGTAATTCATTTATTTTCTGTTCATTCATATAAATAATTTCTGTTAAAGTTGAAATAGCAATGATTTTATCACTTTAGCGCACACGAGATTTATAAAGATTCTATCACAAATTTTTCCCAATCTTCTTTTTCCCAAAGCAAATTTCCAACATTGAACAAATAGCCGTTTTCATGAGAAAAATCACCAATACCTTCAAATTTAATTTTTCCATTTGTTGATAGCTTTTCTTTTTCTTTGATTTCTTGTAAATCTCCTGATTTTATTTCACCATTCCAAGATTCAATATTGTAATTTTTTCTGCCTTTTTTCCCTGTATAAGATAATGGCGTATACTCTTTATTTTTTACCACAAAGCCCGCTATGTATGCTGGTATTGGTTGAAATAATGGCAAGCTATCAAAAAGAGAGTCGGCTTCTTGCTGATTTATAGCTCCTAATTCTATGCCCTTTTTTAGTATCTTATCTTTAAAAACAGAAATATGTTTGAAATAAGCAAACAAATGATCTCTGTTGGTTCCAACTTTTACTAAAATATGTATATCTGAATGATTAAATTGCGCTCCTGGAATATCAAACCAAATTCCATTCCATTTTGTCCCCTTAATCCCAATTTTTATTTTAGGCTCTCTGAGTGGCTCTGAATTTTTTTTAATTTTATGAATGTCAGATGGTAAATAGTCTTTTAAATCTCCTTTTTCATGCCCAAGTTCTGCTTCAATATTCCAATTTTTTTGCAAAAAAAGCATAAAAGCATATTCAGCTAAATATCCCCTTGTCATATCTCCCCATAATTGCCCTAAATCTCTTTGACGACTACTACCATAATCTGTTGCGGCTGTAGAGATCTATACAACAAAACTTGTCTCTTTGATAATTGCATAAAGTTCTTTCATCCCAACCAAATTAATAGGAGACTTACTTAAACTGCCAGCTTCATTAATGGCACTTGAAGTAAAATGACTTGTTGAAATAATTACTCCAAAACTATTAAAACCTAAGCTACCTCTTAAATTAGCAACTTCTAAGGCGTATTTAATTTGATCATTTGAATAATATTCACCGATTCTTAGCGTGTCTGGAATAATAAAATTTTTCATAAATTATTTAACAAAATATATATTTTCTTTTGACAAAGAAGCTATCTTATAGCCCCTTTCACTTAATTCCTTTTCTAAATAAAGCAATATTGTTAATGTTCTTGCGCAAAAGTTTCCAAAATTATTTTCTGTTTTGTATTCCAAAAACACTTCTCTGTATCTTTTTAATAATTGTTTGTTTGATAATTTAGCCATATTAAATAAAATTATTTTTTAAATGCCTCCCCGCCATTTGCGGAAGCAATGCCACCAACATTTTCCGCAATAAATACTTTTGGCTTAAATTTATTTAACACTTCCACGCCATAGGAATATAAAGGGCCAAAATTACCTTTAAATCCTTTTTGTTCTCCAACTATAGAAAAATCATTGCAGGGAAAACCGTAGGCAAAAATATCTATTGGAGATAATGAGTTTATGTTTAATTTTCTTATATCTTCACAAAATACAAATGGGAGGTTTCATTTTTACAAATATTTTTTTTATATGTTTCACATGTATCATAATCATAATCATTTGCCCAAGCATGTTTTATCTTTAAAATACGACCATTATTATTGCTTTCGGCTAAAATAGCACCCAGAGCTAACCCGCCTGGTCCTGAAAAAAATTCACCCAATTTTAAATATTGTATATCTAGTGTCATATATACAATCTTATCATGTTTAAAAAAAATAAATTTTTCACAATTATCACAAATTACTAAATTTCTAATTTCTTATCTCCGCCCCAAATTCTTTTTTTAATTTTTTCACAATCTCAGAAAAAATCTTTTTCACTTCCCCATCCGTCAATGTCCTTTCATTACTTAAAAATGTTATATGAAACGCCATGCTCTTTTTATCCTTACCCAGTTTTTCGCTCTCAAAAATGTCAAACAATTCCACTGATTTTATTAGCTTATCAATACCTAAAATAATTTTCATAATGTCCTTATATAAAATTTTTCTATCAACCGCAATCGCCAAATCTCTGATAACAGACGGATATTTCGGCAATTCCTTATATTTTTTCTCTTTGCCTGCCAACTCTACTAATAATTTCAACGACAACTCAAATACAGCAACACGCGCATTTTCAATTCCTATCTTTTCCGCAACCGCTGGATTCAATTCTGTTATATAACCCAACTCAATTTTAGATTTTAGATTGATGATTTTAGATTTTCTATATGGATGTTGCCAATTATCTGTTATTTCATTCTCAGTAATTTCATATTCAATCCCCAGCTCTTGCAGTAATCCTTCCGCGCTTTCTTTTGCCTTATAAAAAGGAACTGATTTTTTTTCGGACACAACAATTCCAGAGACAAACTTTTCCTGCCACGGAAGAAAACTTTTTATTCTTAATTCTTTATTCTTAATTCTTGATTCTATATCGCCTATCTCATCTTTAAACACTGACCCAATTTCAAACATCTTAAATTTATCAAAATACCGCAGATTATTTTTTCCGTTTTCCAATAAATTTGGAATCAAAGATGGACGCAATAATGTGTACTCGGATGATATAGGATTTAACAGTTTTAAACATTCCTCTTTTTCCATTCCCAAATTTTCAATTTGTTTTTCATTAACAAAAGAATAATTGCTGGTCTCCGCCATCCCGAATTCCATACTTAAAATATTTTTTATTTTCCTTTCTAAAATTCTTTCTTTATTCTCTATGGCAGGTTCAAGTTTAACTTCAGGCATTTGCGGCAAGATATTATCATACCCGTAAATACGCGCAACCTCTTCAACAATGTCGTCAGGAATACTAATATCTCCAGTCGCCCGCCAAGATGGAACAGAAATTTTAAATATATTTTTTTTATGTTCCACATTGAACCCAAGCGACTCTAAAATTTCTATAACCTGCTTCTCTTTTATCTCAACACCAATCTTATTTTGAATATATTCTAATGAAATTTCTATATCTGGACAAACACAAGAATAAGAACTTACATCTGCCAAATCGCTCGAAACGACGGATTCAGGAATAATCTCTTTTATTAATTCCACGCATCTCGCCAGCGCCTGCTCGCACAAAGCTGGGTCAAGCCCCTTTTCATAACGGATAACAGCTTCCGTGCGCAATCCAAGTTTAGCTGATGTTTTTCTATTATTTACTTTATTAAAATTAGCTGATTCTAAAATTATTTCAGTAATATTTTTATCTATCTCGCTATTTTCTCCGCCCATAACCCCGGCAATCGCAATCGGATTTTCAGAGTCTGCTATTACTAACATACTATTGTCCAATTTTCTTTCTACACCATCCAATGTAGTAATTTGTTCATCTTGCACAGCTCTACGAATTACAATCTCAACTTTTGACTTTTGACTTTTGACTTTTGACTTGCTGAAAGCGTGCATCGGCTGTCCCAGCTCCAACATCACATAATTCGTTATGTCAACAATATTATTTATAGGGCGCATTCCGACAGAACGCAATCTATTTTGCATCCATTGCGGAGATGGTTCTATTTTAATTCCAGACATAGCTAAAGCCATATATCTGGGACAAAGATCATGATCTTTTATGTTCACACTAATCTCAAAATTTTTACTTGCTTTTTTAGTTATACTCTTTATGTCTGAAGTATTATGTCTCCTGCCTGCGCAGGCAGGTAAGTATTTAGTATTAGGAAAAATTGCCGCCACCTCTCTCGCGATTCCATAATGACTCCACAAATCTGGACGATGGGTTAAAGACTTATTATCAATATCTAAAATAACATCATTTTCTAAATTCTCTCCCTGTTTTTCAATTCCTTCAACCTCAACAGTTTTCAATGTTAAAGCAATTCCCAATTCTTTAGGGGTTATATTTTTAGGTATTTCAACAAATTGTTTTAACCAATTTAAACTTATTTTCATATTAGAATTGTTTTAAAAATCTTAAATCTCCGCTTAAAAGCAAGCGAATATCATTAATCCCATATTTCATCATAACAATACGAGTTAATCCTAAACCAAAAGCAAATCCAGAATATTCATCAGGATCTACTCCTCCATATCGCAAAACATTCGGATGAACCATACCGCAAGGCATAAGCTCAACCCATCCTGAATGTTTGCAAACTGAACATCCTTTTCCGTTGCATATCAAACAATTAATATCCAATTCAAAACCAGGCTCAACAAAAGGAAAATATCCAGGTCTTAATCTTACTTTAACATCTTTTTTAAATATTGCTTTAAGTAATGTCTTCATCGTCGCAATCAAATTCGCAATAGAAATATCTTTATCTACCATTAAACCTTCTACTTGATAAAATGTATGATCATGCGACGCATCTGTCGCTTCATTTCTAAAACATCTTCCTGGCACGATAGCTTTAATAGGCGCGCCATACTTCTGCATTCCTCTAACCTGCACAGCGGATGTTTGCGTCCTCATCACCATCCTGTTTTCATCGTCACTTTCCCCTACTTTTGACCCTTCGGCAAGCTCAGGGCAGGCTTTTTGACTTTTTCCGCCAGAGGCGGATTCGCCTTTGGTGGAGACTTTTGACTTAACATAGAATGTATCCTGCATATCGCGCGCCGGATGCCAAGAAGGAATATTTAAAGCCTCAAAATTATAATATTCAGATTCAATTTCAGGACCGTCTAAAATCATAAAACCCATAGATGTAAAAATATATTCTATTTCATTTTGCGCTTGAGTTAATGGATGCAGGCTTCCTCTCTCTTTTTTTTCTAAAGAAGGTATAGATACATCAATCCACTCCCCTTTTAAGCCTTCTTTAGCTTCGCGCTGTTTTATAATATCAGACGCTTTTTCCAAAGCGCCTTCAATCTCTATTTTCATCTCATTAGCCATTTTTCCGATAGCCTTTTTTTCTTCCAATACTAAATCTGAAATACCGCGTAAAATTTCAGTGAGTTCTCCTTTTCTTCCTAAATATTTTACTTCTAAATCTTTAAGCGCGTCAGAATTTTTTATTTTTTCTATTTCCTCTATCGCCTTTTCTTTTATTTTTTTTAATTTATTCTGCATAATATACGAACACAATCTCAAAACTCAAATTTCAAAACTCAAACATACAACTTAAAAATGCAAAACTGCATAATAATTTTTCTATTTCAACTTTAACACATTTAATGTTAAAAAATTCCTAAAAGCATAAAACATCACGAATTTAGTAAATTTTGAAATTTGAGTTGTGGTTTTGACTTTTGATTTTTAAGATTTGATTTTAAAAAAACAATAAACTTTTTGCGCAATAAAATAAATTTCATAGTCTTAATGTCTTTCGTCCATACTAATATGAGTCTTGCGCGTTGAGCTAAATAAACATTCTAAAACCGTTAAAGCAATAATCAAAAGAAGTAAATTCCACCATGCTAAGTTATTTTTACTTTCTAAAAAAAGCGCGCTAATTATTAAAACTGATAATAATAAAGATTGGCGAAAAGAATTTTTAACTTCTTTAAAAACTATTTCTTTCTTTAATATCCGCATTCTTATGCCTAATCCCAAAATAGCTAGATTTCCTAACAATGCTAAAAATAAACTTAAATAAAAAAATATTAAAGAAATATATCCATTTTCAGGAGGGATATTAAAGATAACAAGCAAAAACATAGCCCAGCATAAGATCGTCCCTATTATCATTAAACTTAAAAATTGCTTAATATTCATCTTAATTATAACACAAATCTACAAATCTCATGCAAATCTACAAATATGCAAATACAGCGAATAACTATTTGTGGATTAGCAAATTTGCAGATTTGCATCCTATTTGCGAAATTTGTATTATAATTTTATAGTATCATAAAATACTCATATTATCAACATCGCATCTCCGAAGCTAAAAAAACGGTAATTATGCTTTTTGGTCTCATTATAAGCCTTAAAAATAAATTCAGGACAAGCAAAAGCGCTAACCATTAACAGAAGGCTTGATTTTGGCAAATGAAAATTGGTAATCAGCGCGTCAACAGCTTTAAATTCATAACCAGGATAAATAAATATATTTGTCCATCCTTCTTTCGCGCGGAACAAACCATTTTTATCACAAGCCGATTCAAGCGCGCGAGCCGCAGTCGTGCCTACTGCTATAATGCGATGCCCTTCTTTCTTTGCTTTATTAAAATTATTCGCGGTCTTTTCAGAAATTTTAAAATATTCCGAATGCATTTTATGCTCTTTAAAATTTTCCTCTTGCAATGGTTTAAAAGTATCTAATCCGACATGCAATGTAATAAAATCAAATTTTATTCCATTCTTTTTTAAGTTTAAAATAAGCTCGGGAGTAAAATGCAAACCTGCCGTAGGAGCCGCCGCGGAACCTAAAATTTTTGAATAAACAGTTTGATATCTTGTCTTGAAAATTTCAGAATCATCAGCTTTAATATAAGGTGGCAAAGGAATTTTCCCTATTTCATCTAATTTATCTATTATATTTTTATTAAATTCTACTAAACGAATTCCGTCTTCCATTTCTTTTAATATTTTTGCGCTTATAATTCCCTCGCCTCTGAGGGGATGGCTAGGGAGAGATTTTCCATCCCAATTTTTTTTAATAAAAATTGCATCTCCTTCTTTTAATTTTTTCGCAGGTCTAACTAAAGCTTCCCATACTTTCGCGGATTTTTGATGCAATAATAAAATTTCTACTTTCGCGCCAGTAGGTTTATTTCCAAAAATTCTCGCCGCCATAACCTTTGTATTATTCGCTGCTAAAATATCATTTTCATTTAAATAATCCGCTATATCATAAAAATGTTTATACTCTATTTTTCCAGTTTTCTTGTGTAAAACCAATAATTTTGAATGGTCTCTCGGTTCAGCAGGAGTTTGCGCGATGTATTTTTTAGGTAAATTATAGTTAAAATCTGATAGCTTCATGCGCGACCAAATTTTTAATTCTAAATTTCTAATTTTTAAATAATTTCAAAATTTAAAAATTAAACATTAAAACATTTGAAATTGTTTTGAAATTTAAAATTAAAAATTAAAAATTTTCTTTCCCTTGCAATGTCGTAAAAAAAACAGGAGGGAACAAAAAAATTATTTTCGCAAATTATTTATTTGCGAAAAAAGGCATCCGCAATAATTTTGCCTGTAAAAATCATACTGGCGGGATAATTCTAAACTTTTCTTAAACCCATCTTTCTTTTTAAAATCTGATTCCACAAAATTTACGCCATATTGATCCTGTAATTCAAGTCCTAAATAATTTATTACCAGCGCGCTTTTATGCGGACTAATCGTTAAAGTCGTCCCGAAAAAATCAAAATTATTCTTTTTCGCGTGTTCTGCTGTCCGTCTTAATCTTTCCTCGTAACATATTTTACACCTCTCGCCTCTTTCTGGATCATTTTCTCTTCCTGAAATTTTACCCAGCCAATTTTTAACATCGTAATCACCTGACAATAATTTTATTTTTTTCATATCCACGAAATTTTCAAGCTCTCTAAATCGTTTATTATATTCATATTCTGGATGAATATTCGGATTATAAAAAAATAAAGTTAAATCATAATCTTTTTCTAATAATGTTACAACATAAATTGCGCATGGCGCGCAACAACAATGTAGTAAAAGTTTTTTATTCATAATGTAAAATACGACTTATCCGTTATATCAGCCGTATATGGACATCACATTATGACTCCGCACTCCATAAACTGTAAAAATTGCGAATAGCTTGTTTTTCGTTTAGGAAAATCCTCTATGTATCTACTGATACTTATGCGGTTTTCCTAAAACTCTCAAAACTTCGCTATTCATCAATTTTTTCTAGTTTCTAAGCGCGTTTTCATAATATGATGTCCATAAATCCTGTAAAAATAAATTTTTTGATTTTTAACTTTTAATTTAACCTATAATAGACCGCTTTAGTCTCGCTAACCATCTTTTCCAAACTAAAATCATCCGCCATTTCATAAGATTCTTTTCCCATCTTATCACTTAAAATTTTATTTTTCAATAATATCTTAATCTTTTCCGCCAGCGCATTTTTATCTCTTGAATTAACTAAAAAACCGTTAACCTTATTTTTTACAATTTCAGGATTTCCACCGACATTAGTCGCGACGATTGGAAGTCCTGCCATAAGCGCTTCAACTAATGTATATGCTAATCCCTCTTTTATTGATGGCAGGCAAAAAGCATCAAACGCGCGAAAATATTTATAAGCATCTTGAACTCGCCCTAATATAAAAAAATTATTCTGCAGTTTATTATCGCTAATAAGCTTTCTTAACTTATTTTTAAGTTCGCCTTCGCCGATTAAAATAAATAAACAATTCGGCATATCATTTATTATAATCTTCGCCGCCTCAATTAAATATTTCAGACCTTTATTTTCATATAAATTCGCAACCGTCCCTATAACTTGCGTTTCTGGTGATTCCAGCGCGACGGCGTTTTCTGAGTTCCGCGCGGTGGCTCCATTGTCCCACGCCTCAGCGGGGGCTGTGGCGCCTTCTTGCGAATTTTCCACAAATTCCTTTAACTTCCCTCTAGCTTCAACTTTAGACAATATCTTATCTCTCAAGCTCATATCAATTCCATTATGGATTACAACCATTTTTTCAGCTTTCGCAACTTTTTTTTCCAGCGCTGATTTGAAATCATAAAATGAAACAGTAATAATTTTATCTCTAAAAAACGAACAAATTTTTTCAGACCATAAATAGAATAAATAAATTAAAATTGATAAATTTTCATTAAACACAAAACCATGGGCTGTGTAAACAACTTTTTTCCTGCAAATCCAGCCCGCGAATGTCCCTAATATCCCCGCCTTACTGCTATTTAAATGAATCGCGTCAGGCTGAAATTTATAAATAATCCTGACCAAACAAAAAAATTCAATAAACTCATGAAATGGATTTATCGCGCGGATTAAATGCTTTTCTCTGAATAAAGTTAATTTATCAGATTCCAAAACCGCCAGTTTGTTAAACAAGTCATTTTTCTCTGTACCGGCAACTACTCCTATTTCAAACCCTTGCTTCAAAAAACTATCAGTCAAATCATAGACATATTTCTGCGCCCCTCCCCACTCACTCTGTGTAACAATATAAAGCACCTTTTTAAGTGTCATATTTTTTTATTTAAAATTACTTAAATTTCTAACTTAAATTTTAAATAACAAATTTTAAATTTTAAAAAAATATCAAATATCAAAATTTTCAAATTCTTCATATAAACTTTGAAATAAAAATTTAGAAGTGCCTAATAATAAATTTCTAATTTTTATTCTTTTTATACCCCCACACCACCCACATACCTAACCCAATCATAACTACCGCCAGCGCCACCAATGCCACAAACCGCCCCTTACTCTGCAGAAACAATGACATCAATCCAAAACTTCCCACGAGAATATATAAAAATAATACCGCGCCGCGATGAGAAAATCCTGCGTCCAGCAAACGATGATGCAAATGCTTGCGATCTGCTTCCAATATTCCCCCCTTTTCTATTCTGCTAAACAACCGCCTCCCAATAACCCACAACACATCTAAAATCGGAATGCCCATTACCAGCAATGTAACCGCAATCTTTCCTTGTGATAAAATCGCAAGCGATGCGAGAAGAAAACCGCACAATGTGCTTCCGCCTTCGCCTAAGAATATCTTAGCAGGATTAAAATTAAAAATCAAAAATCCCGCGCACGCTCCAGCTAGAATAATCGCGAGCAACGCCACTTGCGGGATAACATAAACTTTATTTAAACTAGCCCCGAAAATAACAATCGCGCCAATAATAGTAATACCTGTTGCAAGCCCGTCTAATCCGTCCAACAATTTTGTTGTATAAACCATTCCTAAAATCCAAAAAAATGTTATTAAATCAGACGGCAAAGATATTCTATACGGCAGTCCGCGCCAGCTAAATAAAGTAATCTTTAATAAATCCAGCTGGATTATTCCGCCAAACGGATTTGTGATATAATTCACAGATACTCCGGCGGCGATAACCGCAATCGCAGAAATAACAGGCGCAATTATGGAATATTTTGGTTTTAATTTATATTTGTCATCCAGAAATCCGCCAATTATTAAAATCAAGCCGCCCAGAAAAATTCCCATTAAATGCTTTGGCAGAATGGAACTAGTTGGAAAAATAATTCTTTTAGTATAAAAAATATAATACCCGGCTATTAAAAAAAAGGCGATAAAAATCGCCGCGCCACCTAGCAATGGAATCGGATAAGAATGCAACCTGCGCTCTGGCGAATCTTTTGGATCATCAACAATTTTAAACTTTTCAGCAATTTTTTTTATCGCTAAAACAGCTGGAATTGCGATGATGAATGATATTATGAATGGAATGATATATGTTTGACAAGACATATAAAATATGCTAATATGATTTATTGCTCATTTTTTTAATGAAAGTTTAACCTTTTAAAAAGGAGCGGGAAATGATAGACAAAAAGATGGTAAAACGCGGTAATTGTTCTTTAATATTTCCTTTTATTTTTACATTTTCAATTGGGGTAGCAGTTGGGGTAATGTTCAATATCGTTGATTCATTTTCATTATCGGCAGATGAATATAGCGTCATTGCAAATTGTTTTAATCTATGGGGAAAACGCTGTGGTCTTGTGATATGTGCATTGCTGTTTATTTTTATTTTTCTGGGTTTGATACTTATTATTACATCAAAATCAGAAACTGACTAAACTGACTAAAAGGATGCAGTTTACGAGCGCATAGGAGAACAAGTTTTTGTTCGCTTGACTATGCGCTTTTTTTTATTCAAAATACAAAATCCCTCTAATAAAAAAGGGATTTATATAAAAATCCGAAAATATAAATTATATTTGTGCGACGCAATCTCCATATAACCCTATTATAGCATATTTATAAACCACACTCCAAACTGCCTTGATACTAAATAGTTTCTGTTGAAATAGTCGCGTCATTCTGAACCCGAGCGCCAGGAGGGCGAAGAATCCCAGTGTTTTTTTGCTTAGCCACGGGATTCTTCACCCCGCAAGCGGGGTTCAGAATGACGCTGGAGACACTATT
>JAZDEU010000016.1:0-14269 GCA_043808545.1 bacterium
TTTTTGTCATCCCGAGCGTAGCCGAGGGATCTGTTGACAGTACCAAATTTGGCTTAATAAACAGATTCCTCCACTCACGAACCAGCCGTTTGGGCGTCTGGTTCGCTCGGTCGGAATGACATTTTGCGACTATTTCAACAGACACTAAGCATAAAATATAGAAAAAATCGTCAAAGTTGCGGACCTTTTAATGGAGAATTTAATAAAATAAAATTATGATTACTAAAATAGAAAATTATTATTTAAACCAACCCGTAAATGAAGCATCAGATTTAAAAGAATACACAACCGAAGAATATCAAATATTTGAGATGGCTGGATTGGTAAAAGTGTTAGAAGATGAAAAAATATATTATGGGAAAGAAACTAATTTGAACGGGAATTTATGGAATACTGTAATTGGTAATATATTTGGTATGCGCAAGACACTAGTGGATTATCTTATCAAATTAAATTGAAATCAAAAAATATATTTTTCTTAAATAATGGCTAAAATTTCAATATTTTAAAAGATCGCTGCATTTTAAGTGAGACACTAGTGATGCGCAAGAGGGAAATTTTATTTATGAATAATTAAGTAAATTTGGGCAACACTGCATAAACATTTTTATTACTTCTAGCTCTATAAGAGAACAAGTGCAAAAGTATATCGCGAAACATTAGGAGAAAAAAAAAAAAAATTATAGTTATTAAAAGTATATTCGTCCCGTCGGAACCCCAGCATGGGAGACTTTGACGGAACGGCGCGGTTAGTAATCCGCGCATGTCAAAAAAGTCAACATCGCGTGTTTGACATTCTGACATAGTTGGCATATAATACAAATATATGACTAAAGACTACTATAAATTTATTAAAGAGTTCAGGCTTAAAAAAGGATTATGCCAATCTGCTATCGCAGAAAAAATTGGCATCTCTCGCACTTCTTATATCGCTTTTGAACAAGGAAAAAATGAACTAAGCTTATCGGAAGCGATTAAATTGGCTGATGTTTTTGGCATCTCTTTAGAAGAAATAAAAAACGGATTAAAGCCGAATTATACTAAATATAAACAAATGATTTTAGCTTTTTTGCGTTCTGATTTAGGCATAGGCGGAAAAATACCAAAAACTAAATTAGCAAAATTACTTTATTTATCCGACTTTGCGTGGTTTTATAAAAAATTAGAGAGTATGAGCGGTATGTCATATCGCAAAATTCAATATGGTCCGGTGCCTGATAATTATTTCCGCGCGATTGATGAATTATTTGAAGAAGGTTCTATCAATATAGATAATATTAGCAAAGATGGGGCTTTTTTAATTTCACTAACAAGAGCAAGCGAACAAGCGGATTTATCTGAATTAAATGTAGCTGAAAAAAAATTAATTAAAGAAATTTCAAAAAAATGGAAAGATAAAAGAACTCAAGAAATAGTAAAATTTACTCATAATCAACTTCCATATCTTATCTGCGAGGATAATGAAATTATCCCTTATGGTTTAATTACTCAAGAAAATCCCGATCATGTCTATTAAATATTGTGTAAAATTGAAAAATATGTTGAAAGGCATTTTATCAAGTCAATAAATGACGGGCTTGTTGTTTGTGGAAAATATGACGGCGTAGTTTGCCTCGCAAAAGACAGTTTTCCGTATTTTGCGAGTAGTTTAATAATTCAAGAAGCAGGGGGATTTTTTACTAATATAGATGGAGAAAAAAATATAAAAGCAAGCGATAGGATTTTTATTGGAGGAAATAAAAATCCTTATAAGCAGTTAATGGAAATTGTTGAATGCGTAATAAAATAATTTAGTTTGTATGACGCAAAAGACAGCGCTGGAAATTTTAAAAACAGGGCAGAATGTTTTTTTAACCGGACCGGCTGGAAGCGGGAAGACTTTTGTTTTAAATAAATTTATTAAATATTTGAAAGATAATAATATTACAGTAGCGATTACAGCTTCAACTGGAATCGCCGCGACTCATCTAAACGGAAAAACTGTCCATTCTTGGTCAGGGCTTGGGATAAACGATACGATTGATGGAAAAATTTTTAAAAAGATTATTCATAAAAGGGGGCTGCAGAGACGTATTTTAAAAACATCTACTCTTATTATTGATGAAATTTCTATGCTTAGCGCTAAGCAATTAGACGCGGTTGACGCGATATGCAGAGCTGTGCGCGGCAATGATCTGCCATTTGGCGGAATGCAGGTTATATTTTGCGGAGATTTTTTCCAGCTTCCGCCGATTCAAAGAGCGGAAAGAGAACAAGTGATGTATGCTTATAATTCCGAAGTATGGAAAAAGATGGACATAAAAATATGCTACCTTAATGAACAACATCGCCAGAAAGACAATGATCTTGTTAAAGTTTTAAATGATATTAGAAGAAATTTAGTGAGCGAAGAAACCCGCGATTTAGTTTTATCCCGCAAAAATAAAAAATTTGCAGGCAATGTTAAGCCAGCGAAATTATTTACGCATAATATTGATGTTGATAGAATAAATGACTTAGAGCTTAAAAAAATTCAAGAAAAATCTTATGTTTATGTTATGCGTTCGAAAGGGAGGGATAGAATGGTTGAGTCTTTGAAAAAAAGCTGTCTCGCCCCAGAACGGCTCGCGCTTAAAGTCGGCGCGCAGGTAATGTTTGTAAAAAATAATTTTGAGCAGGGGTATGTTAACGGAACAATGGGGCAGGTAATCGGTTTTACTGAAGATAGAAAATTGCCTATTGTTCAGACATTTCAAGGGGATGAAATAATCGCGTCTCCCGCGGAATGGGAAATAGAAGAAGATAGCAGAATGCTCGCTAAGATTCGGCAAATCCCTTTGCGGCTTGCATGGGCTATTACGGTTCATAAAAGCCAAGGGATGAGTTTAGACGCGGCGGAAGTAGATCTTACTAAAACTTTTGAATACGGAATGGGGTATGTGGCGCTCTCACGTGTTAGGTCGCTTGAAGGATTGAGTGTCATTGGAATAAATGAGATGGCATTTGAGGCGCATAGCGAGATTTTAGAAATTGATAATGAATTTATTAGATACTCGGAAGAATTTTTGCAAGAGTTTGAAAAAATGGCGGGCGAGAAAATAGAAGAAATGAAAAATAATTTTTTAAAGTATAATGGGACGAAAGATGAAGATAAAAAGGAAGAACGGAGAAGTAAAAGTGATAAAATATATTCAGTTGATGATATTCGTAAAAGAACTGTTTTTAAAAAGTCATTTTGTCATCTCGACCGAACGACGGAGGAGTGAGCGGAGAGATCTTTTTGTTTTTATAAGTTTTTTTAGTACCAGATTCCTCGGCTTCGCTCTGAATGACATTTCTATATGCTGTGGTCTGATGAAGAGGAATTAGCGGAATTATTTTTTGAAGGGCGGACTGCGCGAGAGCTGGCAAAGATTTTTCAAAGAAAAGAAGGCGCGATTTCTTCGCGATTGCGAAAAATTGGGGTTGTGGCGGCGGAGGGTTGAGTTATTTTTATCAATCGTCAGAGTCCCTTGATTACAAGGAGACTCTGACGGGACAAAAATGAAAATTAAATAATTTTTAAATAAATATATGTTAAAAATAGATTTACATTTACACACAATCGTAAGCGGACATGCTTATACAATTTTAGAGTACATAAATCGCGCGAAAGAATTAAGAATGGATATAATTGGTTTTTCCGATCACGGTCCAAGTTCTGATGACGCGATTATTAATGAGACATATTTTTCGACTATGAGGAGACTGCCTCGCGTTGTTGATGGAATAACGATTTTAAGAGGAGTTGAGGCGAATATAATAAATGAGGCGGGAAACATAGATATTAGCGAAAAGGTCGTTAGCAGGCTTGATTATGTTATGGCAAATTTTCACGACGGAACTCCTTACAATGATTTAGGGATTAAAAGAAACACACAGGCGATGATTAGTGCGATAAAATCTGGCAAGATAAATATTTTAAGCCATTCTTATTTTAATTATGTTGGAAAAATAGATATAAAAAAAATCAGCGAAGAAGCGTGCAGAAATAATGTGCTTTTAGAAATTACAATGAATACTTTGCAGGATTATAAAATTACTGATGAAATTATTTCAAATATAAAAATAATGCTTAAGACGGTAAAAGAATATGATAAGAAAATAATTCTTTCAAGCGACGGTCATAATATTTGGGAGATGGCGGACGATGCCCCATTAGAAAAAGTTAAGGGTATTATAGGATTGACGGATGATATGATAATCAACAATTATCCTGATGAGGCGATGAAAGTTTTAGGAATAGAATTATAATTTATTTTATCAACCGTCAGAGTCCCTTGATTTGATTACAAGGAAACTCTGCGCGGGACGCAGGATATACGTTGACATTTGTTTTGCAAAGGTATATACTAAATACATATAAAGTATATACTAATTAAAGCCATAAAAAAATATGAATTCAACAATCGTAAATATAAAAACAGATCCTAAAGTTAAAAAAGAAGCACAAAAAGTTGCCGCAGATTTAGGTTTGACTTTAAGCGGCGTTATTAACGGGTTTTTAAAACAATTTATTCGCACTAAGACAGTAGTTTTTACATTAAATGAAGAAAGACCCAGCGATTATTTGCTAGCCTCTATAGAAGAATCTGAAAAAGAAAGAGAGAATGGGCAAGGACATTCTTTTAAAAACAATAAAGAGGCGATCAATTTTCTTAAGAAGCTCTAATTTTATGCAAATAGAATATTCTAAAAAGTTTATTAAGGAATTTAAAAAATGTCCAGCTAAAATTAAGATAACTTTTAAGGATAGATTAGAAATTTTTATTAGCAATAAATATGAACCGATTTTAAATAATCACGGGCTTTCTGGAAAATTAAAAGATTATAGAAGCATAAACATTAATTCTGATTGGCGGGCGATATTCAGAGAAATAGCGGAAGAAACTATGGTGTATTTTGAGGCGATTGGAACTCACAGTAAGTTATATTCTTAATAGTTAAATAAAAAAGCCAATAGTTTAGTATTGGCGTTAGGGTACAGGCAAAAAATATAACAAATCTTTTTTTAGTTTTTTTCCCTCTCGTCTTATAATTTTTTTTGCAGTTCTGGTATATAGCGGAACTGTAAAATTATCAGTGGTATTTTTTAAATTAGTAAGCTCTTCTCCTTCAAATGTAGCCTCATAATTTATATATAAGTATTCTCTAATTTTACGAGAGTATTTCCGTATTTTTTTCTGTTCATTGAAAACCTCCCTTTTATTTTTCTGTTTTTCAAAGTTCATTAAATATGTTTATTATACTTTCTAGTTTAATGTCAATAACATAACTTGTTTATGCGGATAAAATTATATTTTATATCAAACAAACGAGGAAGCTGCTTGATTAGATATCTGCTATTTTTAGCTAAAATATAGTAATCCGCGCAGTCTTATTGACATTTTACTAATTTATGTATATAATTGGAATAATAAATTAAAATGTAATTTATATAAAATTTATTTTTAAATAACCGAAAGCAACAAAATTTTATTTCGGTTATATTTTGTTTAGCCTTTTAGGCATTTACTAACTTATGAACCAAAAGAATGGTTCTCAGGAAAATATAAAAAACAGCAAGGAGTATATTGAAATGATTGGCGTTGTGGTTGAATTATTGCCGTCATTGTTTTTTAGGGTTAAATTAGAAAACGGACAAGAAATTCTGAGCTATTTAGCAGGAAGAATGAGAATGAATAGAATTAAATTATTGCCGGGCGATAAGGTAAAGGTGCAGATAACTCCTTATGATTTAACAAAGGGAAGAATAACTTATAGATATTAGGTTTAGACGCGCCATTATTCTGCAAATGCAAGTCATCCATTTAAATTAAAAAGTAAAATAATGCGAATTTACATCAGTGTATTCGGATAATTCGTTTTTGGAGTATTCGGATAAAATTTGTAGGTTCGGATTATATTTTATGAAGGTAAGAGCATCAGTTAAGAAAATATGCAGAAATTGTAAAGTAATTAGGCGTAAAAGGCGCGTGACTATTCTTTGCAGTAATCCAAAACATAAACAAAGACAGGGATAAAAGTCAAAAAAACAAGAAAACATAAAAACAAGAAAACAAGAAAACATAAAAACATAAAAACAAAATTGTTTTAATGTTCTAGTGTTTTAATGTTTTATTGCTTGTATGATTATAAGAATTGCGGGCGTAACATTGCCTCAAGACAAAAGAATAGAAGTCGCTCTAACTTATGTTTATGGCATAGGAAGAAATAAAAGCAAAGAAATCTTAAGAGATTGCGGTATTGATTTTGATATGAAAGTGAAAAATTTAGATGAAGAAATAGTTAAAAAATTAAGAGAAAATATAGAAAAGAAGCAGCTTGTAGAAGGAGATTTAAGGAGAGAGGTTTTATCAAACATAAAGAGATTGAAAGAAATAAATTCTTATAGAGGTTCCAGGCATAGTAAAAGGCTTCCTTCAAGAGGGCAGAGAACAAAAACTAACTCTAGAACGGTTCGCGGGAATGTCAGGAGAACTATGGGAAGCGGAAGAAAGCCGACTGCGCAGAAAACTTAATTAGTGTCTGTTGAAATAGTCGCAAAATGTCATTCCGACCGAGCGAACCAGACGCTCAAACGGCTGGTTCGCGAGTGGAGGAATCTGTTTATTGAGCCAAAGTTGGTACTGTCAACAGATCCCTCGGCTACGCTCGGGATGACAAAAAAATACTATTTCAACAGGAGCTAATTAGTATTTAGTTGGTTATTTATTTTGTATAAATTTAATGAGCATTAATAAATATGGAAGAAGATAAAAATAAAAAAGAAGAAATAAAAGACGAGATTACAGAAAAAGAAGTTTTTGAGAAAAAGGCTGAGAATGATTCTCAGAAAATTGAGATTACTCAAAAAACTGAGATTGAACAGAAAAATGTTAAAAAAGAAACCACAATAAAAGACGGAACAGATATTTTTGATGATGAGGAAATTGATTTGTCTATTGAAGGAAGCGCTCAAGAATCTAAATCAGGAGCTGGGGAAGATGGCGAGACAAAGAAAAAGGAAGCTAAAAAGGATGAAAAGAAACAAAAAAAGTCTAAAAAGGCAAAGAAGAAAAAAAATAAAGAAATAAGGAAAGTATCAATAGGCAGGGCTTATATTAAAGCAAGTTATAATAATACGATGATTACTTTGACTGATAATAATGGAAATGTGCTTATTACAGGAAGCGCTGGACAGCTTGGGTTTAAAGGACCTAAAAAGTCAACTCCTTATGCCTCAAGCATTATTGTTAGAGATATTATAAATAAGGTTAAGAGTTACGGGTTGCAAACCGTTTCCGTCTTTGTCAACGGAGTAGGAGCAGGAAGAGAATCAGCTGTTAGAGCTTTAAATGCTAATGGTCTTAATATTTTATCAATAAAGGATATTACACCTGTTCCGCATAACGGATGCCGCGCTAAAAAGCCGCGAAGAGTGTAGATGCCAATTTTAAATTTTAAATTTACAATTTTAAATATAATATTCAATAATAAATATTAAAATATTAACGACTTTTTGTTTTCCACCATCCATTTTATATTAAAATATTTGATATTTTTTTAAAATTTAAAATTTAAAATTTAATAATTATAGTATGTTAAAAACTGAAAGATGTAAACAATGCAGAAGAGAAGGGAAAAAGCTTTTTTTGAAAGGCGATCGTTGCAATAGCGGAAAATGTTCTATTACGAAAAGAAATTATAAGCCTGGGATGCATGGAAATAAAACATTTACTAAATTAACAGCTTACGGTATTCAGTTAAGAGAAAAACAGCAAGCTAAAAGAATTTATGGAATAAATGAGACGCAGTTAAGAAATTATTATGACAGCGCGATGCAAAAGAAAGGCGATACTGGAGCTAAAATTATAGACTCTTTAGAGAGAAGAATGGACAATGTTATATATAGGCTGGGAATAGCACGATCAAGAAAAGAAGCTCGCCAGCTTGTTAAACATGGTTTTTTTGTTTTAAATGGTAAAAAAGCGGATATACCTTCAATGCAAGTAAAAATGAATGATATTATAAATTTCAAGAAGACGAAAGAAGGGAAAAAAGTAGCGGAAAAAATTTCAGGGAATAATGTTGATGCAAGCAAATTGCCTTCATGGCTTGTTATAGATATTAAGAATAAATCAGGAAAAGTTGTTGGAGACCCTAAGGCAGAAGAAGTAAATCCGATTTTTGATTTAAAGGCGATAGTAGAATTTTATTCCAGATAAATTATTTTAGATTTTAGATTGCAGATTTTAGATTATTTGAATCAAAAATCAAAAATCAAAAATCAAAAATTCTCTTTATGAACATACCACTTCCTGCAAAAATAGAGATAGCAGAGGATAAAAAAAATCCTAATGAAGGAATTGTTGCGATAGAACCATGCTATCCCGGATATGGAATAACAATCGGCAATGCTTTAAGAAGAGTTATGCTCTCCTCATTAGAGGGTGCGGCAGTAACAAGCGTAAAAATAAAAAATGTACAGCACGAATTTTCTACCTTGCCTAATATTAAGGAAGATGTTTTACAGCTTATATTGAATTTAAAGAAAATAAGATTTAAGATGTATAGCGATGAACCTGTTAAATTAGAATTAAAAGCAAAGGGAGAAAAAGAAGTTAAAGCTTCTGATATTAAAGCAACAAGCGATGTAGAGGTTATGAATAAGGATTTAAAATTAGCTACATTAACTAATAGAAACGCTGAATTAGATATGGAAATTACTGTTGCTAAAGGATTAGGTTATGTGAGTTCTGAGCAAAAAGAGGCTCAAGCCGAAGAAAAAGAGATTGGGAATATAATTATTGATTCTGTTTTTACCCCGGTAGTTAATGTCGGTTTAAGGATTGAAAATGTCCGCGTAGGGCAGATGACGAATTATGAAAAATTGATAATGAATGTAGAAACAGATGGAACGATTACTGTCCGAGAAGCAGTTGAAAAGTCAGCTCAAATTTTATTAGATCATTTTGGTTTAGTATTAGGAAAAAAGCCTGAGCCGGAAAGTATAGAAAAAGAAGAAGAAGTGAAAGAGGAGAAAAAAGAAGTAAAAGAAATTAATAAAAAGAAGGCAAAAAAAGATAAAGCATAGATTATATTCGGATGTCCCGCATTCGTAGTGCGGGTTCGCGAAGCGAATAACGTATGAGACATAATAATAAAGGAAAAATTTTAGATAGGAAAAAAGCTCCAAGAGAGCTTCTTTTGCGAGGTTTAACAACCCAGCTTTTGACTCATGAAAAAATAAAAACAACTTTAGCTAAAGCTAAGGTAGTTAAGCCTATTGCTGAAAAGATAATCACAAGGGGTAAAAAGAATACATTAGCTAATTTAAGAGAAATTTTAAAATATGTTTTAGATGAAAAAGCCGCTAAGAAAGTAATGAAGACTCTTTCGCCGAGATATATGGAAAGACAGGGCGGATACACTAGAATTGTGAAACTAGGGACTAGAAAAGGCGATGGTGCGGAAATGGCTATTATAGAATTTGTATAGATTAAAATAATACAAATTGCGGAGTAAGGCTTCAAGCAAAAATAAAATCCCTGTCTGACGCCCATTATGCATTCATCTGTAACTTTTACTCAATCACAAAATTATCACCGTAGATTAGGCTACGGCTCAAATTTTGTTCAATCGTAAAAATTGCATCTAAACGCATACTGAACGCCATACAGGGAAGTTATTTTTGCTTGAAGCCTAAACTTTAATTCGCTTGATATTTTTAGCGGGTTAGATATACTTCAAAAATGAGAAGAAAGTTTTAGTAAACCAAAAGCAGAAAGGAGGGAAAATGCAAAAAAGATTTGTCTGCGCGGATTGTCCGCTTAAAATCGTATTCAAGAATAGTTCTTGAGTGATGCGGCTTATCTGGTTTGTGAGAATTTATTTCAGTTGTTCTTTTTATTTGTTTTACTTACGCGTAAACAAAACAACAATTTAAAACGAAAGGAATTATAGATGGTGAAAAAGGGTTTCTTGCTAGTTGCTTTTGTCGTATTATTATGTCTCGCTATGGCTGTTTCTTTGCCGAATGTTGCTCATTCCGAAGGATGCGATTGTTGGATTGTTGACTATGACGAATATTGGATTGATCGCAATAATCCTGCCAGCGGTGACCATGCTGTTGTATGGTTTAAATGTAATAAAACAAACAAAAATCCCATAGTAACAACCGATTGGCCATGGTCTGGATATAAACGAAACTGGATGGTTTGGGATAAGAATACAAACCATCCCATGGTTTTTGTTAACGGTTCATATTATTGGCCGTTAAAAACAATAGGTTGGAAAGAGTGGGAAATATTTTATACGGTACATCTGAAATGATGAGATAACCCTTTCGGCTATTGCGCTTAGGATGGGGGTGTATTATTATAAGTACATCACCATCCAGTTTAACTTTGTAATTATACTAAAATTTAATATGCAAAAAATTATTTCAAAACTCAATCAAACATTTTTGATTTTGTTAATTTCATTTATATTTTTGAATATTATTATTTTTTCTTTGCAAATAATATATCCAGCTCCGTCTTGGATAAAAATATGTTCAGAAAATATTTGCTCTGAAGATGAACATAGCGCGATAACTAATGCTGATATAATATACAGAAACACTATTCAAAAAATATTTTATATATTATCATTATTTTTTGTTTTAGTAATTTATGCAGTCAGAAAAAAAGAAAATTTTAAATATATATTTTCATTTTTATCTATTTTTACATTTCTTTTTGCTTACTTTGCCACCGGAGGTCATCAGTGGTATTTTGAATTTGGCGCAGAACCGCCCAGTGCGATTACTTCTATTCTTATTACTATAATATTATCAATATTTAGTTACTTGTTATATGAATTATTAAAAAAACAGAAATTAATTTGCAAAATAAATAGCTAAATTTTTGAAACCGTTTAGTCATCAAAAAAGATAGCAATGAAAATAATATAAATAATTTGTATTAGTAAGATTAGCCTTAAATATTATATGACTAAAATAAATAGAAAAATACATAAAATAGACATTGCGGGAGAAGTGTCTGGGAGAGCAGCGAGTAAAATTGCTATTTTACTTATGGGAAAAAATAAAGCTTCTTACGCTCCTAATATTGATAATGGAGATTTTGTTGAAATTTTAAATGCGGATAAATTAAAATTTACCGGGAAAAAGTTAGAACAAAAGAAATATTATCATTTTTCCGGTTATCCAGGAGGATTAAAAGAGAAAATATTAAAGGACGTATTCGCAAAAAATCCTAATCAAGTTTTACATAAAGCAGTTTATAATATGCTTCCTAAGAATAAATTAAGAAAAGAATTTATTAAAAGATTAAAATTTGTATAAAATACACAAGTGGTAAAAATTTAGTCAATTAGTTCCCCTCTACAAAGAGGGGACAGGGGTGTGTTTTAATAAATTATAACTTTTACACACCCCTAACCCCTCTTGAAGAGGGGAACTGGCTAAGTAGTTTTTATATAATACATATATGGCAGAAGAAATTAAAAAAACTAAAAAGAAAGAAGTGATAAAAACTCCTGTTGAAAAAGAAAAGGTTGATACTATTATTGAAACAGAAAAAGTTTTAAAGTTGCAAGAATCAGAAGATGGGGACAGGCAAGCTAGACCAAATAAGCTGAAAAAGAAGGCTTATATTTATAATGTCGGAAAAAGAAAGACAGCGATAGCGACTGTTAGATTGTATAAAAAAGGAGATGGAAAAATTGAAGTAAATTCAATGGAAATCAGCCAATATTTTAAAGAAAAAACTCTTGAAGATATTGCTTCTTCTCCTCTTGATCTTGTCACACAGCGAAAAAATGTTAATGTTACCATTCAAGTTAAAGGCGGCGGACGAAGAGGGCAGGCGGAAGCTATTAGAAATGGTGTTGCTAAAGCTTTATTAGAACTTAATCCTAATTTTAGAAAGCCTCTTAAGAAAGCTGGATTTTTATCACGCGATTCAAGAAAGAAAGAGAGAAAGAAGCCTGGACTTAAATCCGCTAGACGAGCGCCGCAATGGAGAAAACGATAGAGCGCAGTATTAAGTATTTCATATAAAAAATCCTCTATTTTTAGAGGATTTTTTTGTGTTATGCGGTTGTATAAACATAATATTTATGGTAATATTATATTGAAAAAATTATTTTATTAAGGAGTATTTTTTAATATGGAAAAAGATTTTTATTCGCAATTAGAAAATTTACTTAAAAAAGATTCTCGTTTTGTTGACCAAGAAGGTGATTTGTTAAAAAGCAATGTAATTGACGCCGCTTATAAGGGAGATAACAAGCTTGTTGAGCTTTTGCTGTCTGATAAAATTTTTAAAACCAAATTTTTCAGCAAGGTAAAAGATGTTTTGGTTTTTAATATCAATGACTTTGCGGGCTATATTCAGGATAAAAATTTTTTGGCGGATTCTTATACTAAATTCAAAAATAAAATCGGGCTGAATATTGGCGGAAAGTTTTTTAACGAACGCAAAGAGGTAGCGCTTGTCTGGCCGTTTAAGGATTGCGTTTTGGATGGCGGAATGGCAAAAGAGGATGAAAAACGCCATGAGATATTTTTTAATGAGATTTTAGCTCAAGATGAGATTGATAAATTGCTGGCGCCTAAGGTTTTGACCGGGTGGAAAAGATATGCTGCCAGCGGGGAAAGCCCCTCCCTTTCGCAAAGGGAGGCTGGGATGGATTTTTTGAGGCGCGACGAAAACGGCGTTATCCGCGAAAATCTAATCATAAAGGGCAATAATTTGCTGGCGTTGCACTGTCTAAAACAGCAATTTCAAAATAAAATAAAATTGATCTATATTGATCCGCCGTATAACACTGGCAATGATTCATTTGGTTATAATGATAGTTTTAATCATTCCACTTGGCTTACTTTTATGAAGAATCGGCTTGAGGCGGCGAGGGAGCTGTTGAGAGAGGATGGGGTGATTTTTATTTCTTGCGATGACAATGAGCAGGCGTATTTAAAGGTTTTGTGCGATGAGATTTTTGGAAGGGAGAATTTTATTGCGAATATTATCTGGCACAGTAAATATACAACTTCAAATGATGCTAAATATGTTTCAACGCAACATGAAAATATAATTTTCTTTTCAAAAGACAAAGTTAATTTTAATATCGGACTTTTGAGCAGAACAGAAGAAATGGACAATGCCTATAAAAATCCAGACAATGATCCAAGGGGAAATTGGAAAGCAACGCCATTACATGCAAAGAGTGGAACTGAAAAAGGAAAATATAAATTTATATTTCAAAACGGAATTAAATGGGAAGCACCACAAGGAAGATATCCAAGATTTTCAACAGAAACACTAAAAAGGATGAATAAAGAAGATAGAATTTATTTTGGGAAAGACGGTAAAGCTACTCCGAATGCAAAAACATTTTTGTCAGAGGTAAAACAAGGAAAAACAGTCGGGTCTGTTTGGACTTTTGATGAAGTTGGAAGCACGCATAAAGCTAATGAGGAATTATCGGGATTATTGGGAAAAGGAAAATTTAATAATCCAAAATCTGTGAATTTAATAAAAGAAATTTTAAAAGTTGGAAATACAAAGAATCAAATTATTTTAGATTTTTTCGCAGGTTCGGGGACGACCGCTCAAGCAGTTTTGGAATTAAACAAAGAAGACGGCGGGAATAGAAAATTTATTTTGGTGGAACAAATGGATTATGTAGAAAAAATTACAATTGAACGGGTTAAAAAAGTTATTGAAAAAGAAAAAATTAAAGATGATTTTGTTTTTTGCGAGCTAATGCAATACAACGAAAAATTTATTGAAAAAATCCAAAAAGCCAAGAACACGAATGAGCTTTTGAAAATTTGGGACGAGATGCAGGAAAAAAGTTTTTTGAATTATAATGTTGATATTAAAAAATTTGACGAGGCGATTGATGATTTTAAAAAACTTCCGCTTGAAAAACAAAAACGCGCTCTTTTTGATCTCCTCAATAAAAACCAGCTTTATGTGAATTTGAGCGATATTGAGGATGGGGAATTTGGGGTTGGGGATGGGGATAAGTTGATGAATGGGGGGTTTTATGGAAGAGAATTTGGCGGAGCGTCTGTTGTAATTTAAAAATCGTCAAAAATAAATATGGATAACCAAGAAAAAAACAACCAAATAATAATCTACAATACCGAAGGCGGGGAGACGAAAATAGAGGTGCAGATGGAAAATGAAACGGTTTGGCTTTCGCAAAAGCAGATGTCCGAGCTTTTTGATAAAGACGTAAGAACCATCAATGAACA
>JAZDEU010000017.1:0-2277 GCA_043808545.1 bacterium
TGAAATAGTGTCTCCAGCGTCATTCTGAACCCCGCTTGCGGGGTGAAGAATCCCGTGGCTAAGCAAAAAAACACTGGGATTCTTCGCCCTCCTGGCGCTCGGGTTCAGAATGACGCGACTATTTCAACAGAAACTAAATAACAAATTTATTCCTACTATATGGAAACTATAAATATCGGGCAAAAATTTGGGAAATTTTTAATAGACAGAGAGAGCGGGAAAAATGTTTATGAGATTTTGAAAAGGAAAATAGAGTCATTAGAGCAAGGTGAAAAAATAAACATGGATTTTAGCGAGGTTGTTATTTTGAATCCGTCTTTTTGCGATGAAGTATTCGGAAATCTTGTGAATGAATATCCTGCGGAAGTCTTAATTAAAAATGCTAATCATGCGCATAAAGTCGCATTTGAAACAGTTGAGGAAACGCGGGGTGTTAAATTTATATACGGTTAAAAATATATGAATGATTTTAAAAAGCGGAGATTGTATAAAACGAAATCTCCGTTTGCTTTCTAAAATTTTTATTAGTCCTCCGTCATTGTTTTTTTATCATCAAATCTTTTATAAAAAATACCTTTCTGTTCTCGTCCATCATTGCTTCTTCTTGTTTAACGATTTATTATCTTAGCACAATTTTAAAATTTGTCAACTATTTCAGACGACAGATTTTTAAATTGCTTTTTACGGCGGTTTTGGTATAATAAAATATATGGATACAAAGAATTGCAAAAAAGATTTTGATGGGTGGAATAAACAAAAAAAGATCACAGATGAAAAGGAAAACAAAAGGACATTTCACGAGAGAGAAGTGTGGTTTATTAAAATTGGAGAAAATGAGAGTCGGAGATTACAATGAAGTAAAAAAACTCATTGAGTTGATTCAATGAGCTTTTCGAGCGCTTTACTCCCCGAAGGGAGAGAGGACTATGTGTCCATTTATATCAATATAATACATCTAATAAATTTAAAAGTCAAGGGTAAATTTATCGTAAATTTTATGAATAGCGCGATTATAAATAAATTAACACAACTTAATCTCTCAAATAATGAAGCTGAAGTTTATACGGCGTTGGTTGGTTTAGGGCAGACTTCAGCTGGAAATATTATAAAGCAGACGAATTTGCATCGCAGTGTTGTTTATGAAACTTTAGAAAAACTGATCAGCAAGAAATTAGTTTTTAAGATTGCGAAAAAGAAAATCGCTTATTTTCAGATTACTGATCCGAATATTCTTTTAGAAAGAGCGAATGAACAGCAAAAGATAGTCCAAGAATTAGTGCCTGAATTAAAAAAATTAGGCATTAGTAAACTGCCAGAAATAAATATTTATGAGGGGCTTGAATCTTATCGCAAGTTTTGGATAAATATTACAAAAAAAATGCCAGTCGGTTCTACGGATTATGTCGCGGGGTCTATTGGAAAAAAATGGCAGGAATATATGAGTAATAGTTTAGATGAGTTTATGCAATTAAGGGTAAAGAGGAAGATAAAATGGAAAATGATAATTTTTAAGAGAGATGATTTTGAAATGGATTTAGCAAAAAAATATCCGAAGTTAAATGAATACAGGATAATAAGCAAGGGGCAAACTGGGCATGGGAATTTTAATGTTTTTGATGATAAGAAAACTTTAGTGCTGCATTCCGCGGATGAGCCGATGATTATTGAGATTAAAAATAGTAATTTAGTAAAAGTTTTTCAAAATATTTTTGATTTATTATGGGAGATGGGGAAAGCGATAAAGGTGTAGATTTTTAGGAATGGAAGTGTGGAATTTTGACATATAGAAAAAGGATTGACTGACGCATGCGGAGAATGTCATTCCGACCGACTCCGAGTGAAGTTGGAGCAAAGCGAAAACCGAAACAAGGGGGAGTGGATGAATCTGTTAATAATACCAAACAGGGCTTATTAAACAGATTTCTCCACTCGCTCAAAAATATTTACTTCTTTTCACTTCATAAATATTTTTTTGTTCGGTCGAAATGACAAAATTTAGTTATTCTAAATTTTTAAATTATCGTTAATAATTTAAAAACTTGGCGGTCAAATTATACTAATATTTTACCATATTTTAGCGCTTCTTTACGAATAACTCTAAATGAGTTCCTTGCTAGTCTATAGCCTAATTAGTGCCTGTTGAAATAGTCGCAGAATGTCATTCCGACCGAGCGAACCAGACGCTCAAACGGCTGGTTCGTGAGTGGAGGAATCTGTTTATTAAGCCAAATTTGGTACTGTCAACAGATCCCTCGGCTACGCTCGGGATGACAAAAA
>JAZDEU010000018.1:0-5102 GCA_043808545.1 bacterium
TTTTTGTCATCCCGAGCGTAGCCGAGGGATCTGTTGACAGTACCAAATTTGGCTTAATAAACAGATTCCTCCACTCACGAACCAGCCGTTTGAGCGTCTGGTTCGCTCGGTCGGAATGACATTCTGCGACTATTTCAACAGCAACTAAATTGCCATTTGAATTTTGATGTTGAATTGGAATACTTTGGATTTCAATATTTGGATTTATGAAAAATTTTTTTTCGATTTCAATATTACTTTGTTTATTAGTTTTACCTATAACGACCAAGGCATTTAGCAGTCCGGTCAACATTTATATGTTTTGGGCGAATGGATGTTCGCATTGCGCAAAAGAAAAAGAATTTTTGAAAAAAATAGAAAAAAAGTATGAAGGCAAGATAAAAGTAAATTATTTTGAGATAACTGAGAATAGAGATAATGCGAAACTTCTTTTGGAAGCTGGCAAAACTTTAAAAGCTGATGTTTCAGGCATACCTTTTACTGTTATTGGTTCAGATTATATAACAGGATGGTATAGTTCTGATAGCACAGGAAAATTATTAGAAGAGCAAATATCCAGCGCAATAAATGGAGAATGCGATGATATTGTAGGTGGATTAATAGAACCAGCTAAAGACGCAATGGTAAATAATAACCGATGTCCTGAAATCGAAAGCAGCGACAAAGGACTCCCTGAAAAAATAAATGTCCCCTTATTTGGAGAAATAAATTTAGGTAAATTATCTCTTCCCGTTTTAACGCTAGTATTAGGAATTTTAGATGGTTTTAACCCATGCGCTATGTGGATTTTATTATTTTTAATTAGCTTGCTTTTAGGAATGAGGGATAGAAAGAGGATGTGGATTTTAGGAAGTACATTTATTTTTGTTTCTGCGTTAGTCTATTTTTTATTTATGAGCGCATGGCTTAACTTATTTTTATTTTTAGGATTTGTTTTATGGGTTAGAATTATTATAGCTTTAGTGGCTCTGGCAAGCGGGGGATATAATTTAAAAGATTATTTTACTTCTAAAAAAGAAGGGGGATGCAGTGTCGCGGAAGACGAAAAGAGGAGAAATATATTTGAAAAATTAAAACATATTACGCAAAGCGAAAAATTCTGGTTTGCTTTTGCTGGAATAATTTTATTGGCTTTTTCTGTGAATTTAGTGGAAATGATTTGTTCTGCAGGATTCCCAGCGGTCTATACTCAAATTTTAACTTTAGCGCATATCGCGAAATGGAAATATTATCTGTATCTATTGTTTTATATCTTCCTGTATATGTTTGATGATTTAGTCATTTTTATTATAGCGATGATTACATTGCGAGCGACTGGAGTAAGCACAAAATATGGAAGGATGTCTCGTTTAATCGGCGGAATTTTAATGCTTCTAATTGGAATATTGCTTTTATTTAAACCGCACTGGCTTATGGACATCACATTATGACTCCGCGCTCCATAAACTGTAAAAATTGCGAATAGCTTGTTTTTCGTTCAGGAAAATCCTCTATGTATCTACTGATACATCTGCGGTTTTCCTAAACTGCAAAACTTCGCTATTCATCAATTTTTTCTAGTTTCTAAGCGCGTTTTCATAATGTGATGTCCATAACCCTCCCCTCAAAGGGGATGGAACAGTTCCTATGCGCCGAAGGTCTAATTTATGAAAAAAAATAATACAAAAAAGAATTTGTTTGATTTGTCGGAAAAAGAACAGGAAAGAATAATGAAAATGGCAATTAAAAAGGCGAGTAAAGATCAGATGGATTTAGTGAAAAGATATGATAAAAAATTTGGCAAAGCGAAAGCGGGGAGCGGATGTTAGTTTTGGTATTTTTTATCGGTGCCTGTCACTTGCCTGCGCAGGCAGATCTTTGTGGCTATTATATCTCATCTTTTGCATGTTATTGTTTATTCCATAAAAATATGCTATTTTATAGTTATAACTAACGGTAGCGTATTCAAATGGTCGCTTTTTAAAAATTAGCTTTTTGCTAACTTTAGGTATAAAATTAATGAAAATCACTTAAATGTCTTGCATATGCAAGACAATAGAAATTTTTTCTTATAAGAATATCTGTTTTTTAGCTAATTATAAATAAAGAATTTTAAAAATCTGCTTGCCAAAAGCGACCATTTGAATACGCTACCATAACTAACATAAATTAACAGATAATTTTATGCGTTTATTAAATAAAACAATTTATATAGCGGCTAACAAACTTCGCCGATTTGGTTATGATTTTAATGAAATTTCAGACGCGCGCATCATAGCTATGAAAAATAAAATTCAGCAATTAGGAGGCGGAATTGAATTTAAGATTGAGCAATATCCTGATGGATCGTGGACTGCTGAATCAATAAATATTGACGGGATAATTACTGGCGGATCTAATACTAAAGAAGCTACCTCCATGATTAGAGACGCCATTTTTACTTATTTCGGGATTCCTCCGCATTTATGCAACGACGCAGTCTTGCGAGCGGATAATGAACCCGTAACACTCAAGCAGCATATTTATGTCTAGCCGCAGTTTTTCGGATATCACACAATCGCAGTGGATTAAAGCATGCCGAAAATTGGGGCTTATTATTGATTGTGGTTTTGGAAAAGGAAGCCACATTAGAGTAGCGCATCCACAAACACGCGCGAAATACACAATACAAAAAAATTTGCATAAATTCATAAATATAAAAATTTTTAAAAAGCTGATGGAATGGGGTTTTGACGAAGAGAAAATTTGGGATGCGTTGAAATAATGGTTACCGCACCGTCCCGTCGGAGTCTCCCAGAGGGGACTCCGACGCTTAAAACGCACAATTATCATTCTTTTCGCCAGGGTCCCCTAAGGGGAGACTCTGGCGAGACGGTGATTTTATTACTATTTCAACAGCAACTAATGAGTGAGCAAGCGAAAAAGAACATATAATAAAATTCAGCCTAAACTTTGCGAGTTAATCGCAGTGCATGGCAAAAATCCCGATGAAGATACTGAACCCTGCACTTGAGCGACTCTTCTATTGGGTCATATTCTGAAAGGGAATATGTGGCTGCAAAGCCTAGCTGGTGCTGGGCTTTGTGTTTTTATGGGAGTCTTAGTTCCCCTCTTGAGAGGGGTAGGGGTGTGTGAGAGCTAAGGGTTGTTTTTTTGAGTAAACGGGGGTAAGATTAAAATGCGTTTAATGTTTTAAAAAGAGATTTCAATAAACTCTAAAAATATGATTAAAGCTAAAGAAAATCAAACAATAGAATGTTTAGAATGTGGGAAATTTTTTAAAAAATTGAGCGGTCATTTAGAGCCGATTCATAAAATGACCGTAAAAGAATATTTAAAAAAATATCCAAGTGCTAAGACTTCATCTAATGCTTTTATTGAACAACAACGAGCAGACAAAAAGAGACAGTATCAAGATGATAACTTGAATTTACGGCAAAAGGTTGGTAGTAGAACTTTTGATTTTATTAAAGATAAAGAATTAAAAAAAATACTGCAACGAGATTACGGGATGGCGAAAAAATGTTTAAAATTTGAACTTTGGAAACCCTGCATTATACTTTATGGTGCTATTATTGAAGCTGTGTTGATTGATAAAACTGGTGGCAAAAAGTTTGAAGAAGCAATAGAGGAAGCTTTGACAAAAAAAATTATTACAAAAAATAATTATCATAAAATTAATATCATTAGAGATTTAAGAAATTATGTTCATTTGCATAAAGAGTTGAAAGAAAAAACTGAAATTAACAGTGATTGGGCGCGAACTTTTGCTGATATTTGTGAATCAATAATAAAACATTTTAAAAGTTAGAAAACAGCAAAAAGATATGAAAAAATGTCCATTTTGTGCAGAGGAAATTCAAGATGAAGCAATAAAATGTAAACATTGCGGAAGTGAACTAAAAAAATCAGGCGTATCAGATGAAGAATTTGAAGAAATAAGAAAAAAAAGCTTTAAACACTGTAAACAAAGAAACAAGAATAAAAAATTTAAAAATTCTTATGTGGGTTGCCTTTATTATTGCTACAATCTTTTTTTGGTATTTTACCTTGCCTTTCCTTTTAATTTGGCTTATTTGGAAAAAGACGAAATTAACTAGACAAAAAAAGTTGATTGGTATATGCGGTATTATAATATTTTTTGTTGTTATAGTTGGGATTAAAAATTATATTACGCGCGCTCCTAAAATAACAATTACTGAACCCAAAAATAATTTTTCTATACAAGCTCAAAATATTACAATTAAAGGAAAAGTTAGTCCTAAAAATTCACAAATAATTTTTAACGGCATAACCCTTATGACAATAGATGGCGCTTTTGAATATAAAGCAGAGTTGCTTAATGAAAAAAATGATTTTGTTTTTTCTGCAAAAAATGGGGGAAAAGAGTCTAAGGCAACAATAACGGTTAATCGGATATTTACAGAAGAAGAATTAGCTGAAAGAAAAAGGCAACAAGAGCAACAAAAAAAAGAAATGGAGACACGAAAAGCAGAAGCAGAAAAGAAAAAGCAAGCTATTATTGAGACACAAAAAAAAAGCGGAAGAAGAAAGAAAAGCGAAAGAATTGGCTGAACAAAAAGCGTGGGAACAATCTAAAGCAGGAAAAATCTGCAAGGCACATCCAGAATGGGGAAAAACTGATTGTGAGAATATTGCAAATAGAAAGTATTGGATTGGTATGACTTATGATATGCTAGTAATATCTTTTGGCGGTAAGCCAAGTTCAGCAAATCCATCTAATTATGGTAATGGTACTTCTTGGCAGTGGTGTTGGAGTGATTATACACCATCCTGTTTTTATGATAGAAATGATGATGGTATTATTGATAGTTATAATTAAGTTTCATTCTTTGTCCTAAGCTTTAAATAAATAATATGAGGAAAGAAGATATGAAAAAATTTGGAATAAAATTTTAGGTTTAGATTAAAAAATAAAAAAAGATAAATAATATGGGAATTTTTCAAACAATTATAAATAAATATGGGTCTTCTCCCAAACGTGTGGGTAAAATATAGATTAAATTTCTTTTAGCATACAGGACAAAACTTTTAACCGTAAATATTCTTCATCTTGCAGACCATATGCTCTGCGCTGGAATACACGGATCTTGTTGTTAAGT
>JAZDEU010000019.1:0-23299 GCA_043808545.1 bacterium
CTGTTGAAATAGTCGCGTCATTCTGAACCCGAGCGCCAGGAGGGCGAAGAATCCCAGTGTTTTTTTGCTTAGCCACGGGATTCTTCACCCCGCAAGCGGGGTTCAGAATGACGCTGGAGACACTATTTCAACAGATACTAACTAATATACATATTTTATGACTTTTTTTATCTTAGGAAACAATCCAGCATTATCAACTGCTGAAATTATAAACATCTATAAAGGGCGTAATTTAATTAATGGCAAAAATTTTGCTTTAATGGATAGGGAAATTGACGCGGAAGAAGAAATAAAAAAACTAGGGGGAATAATAAAAATTGGAAAAACTATAACTGAAATTCCGCTGGCTAAAGCTAATAAAGAATTACTGGGAGACAAAATTTTAAAATATCTAAACTTATTATTTAAAGAAAATAAACTCGCGAAACAAAATAAAATTTCTTTCGGTTTTAGTTTTTATGGATATAAAGAAAAATTTCCTAAAAAAGTATTTATAAAAGATATTGCAATGGTCATAAAGAAACACTTAAAAGAAGAAGGAATGAACGCAAGATGGGTTGTGTCGCGAGAAGAAAATTTATCATCAGCCGCGGTTCAAAAAAATAATTTATTTATTAAAAAAAATGGAATGGAGATAGTTTTCCTTGTTTATAAAGAAACTTTATTTATGGGCGCGACTGAAGCTGTTCAAGATTTCTCGCAATATTCAGAATTAGATTATGGAAGACCGTCGCGCAACGGGTATTCAGGAATGCTTCCGCCAAAACTTGCGAAGATGATGATTAATTTTTCAGAATGTCCGAAAGGAAAATCTTTATTAGATCCATTTTGCGGTTCTGGAACAATTTTGCAGGAAGCGCTTTTAATGGGTTATAAAAAAATTACTGGGAGCGATATGAAAGAAAGCGCGATAGAATCCGCTGAAAAAAATTTAGAATGGATTAAAAGTAAAATGCAAAATTTAGAATTAGATGATGTGAGTCTTAACTTAGTTAAAATTTCCGCTGAAAAATTATCTTCTGCTTTTGGACTTAATTCAATAGACGCGATTATAACAGAGCCGTACCTAGGTCCGCCGATAAGAAAAGACGCAGGGATGAGCATTTCAGAAATCACAAAAAATTTAACAAAAATTTATTTAAAAACTTTTAGAAATTTCAAAGAAATATTAAAAAAGAACGGCGCAATCGTTATGGTTTTTCCTATCTTCAAATCTTTGGATGACAGCGAGGATCGCTATTATAAATTTATGCAGATAATAACAGAAATTGAAGAGTATGGCTTTGAGCTTGTTGATTTAATTCCAAACACAATTGCGGATGAGTTAATAGATTTATACGGTAAAAATTCCATAAGCAAAAGAAAGACTCTCATATATTCCCGCCCTGATCAATATGTCCTAAGAGAAATTGTAAAATTTAGAAAAAAATAAACAGTCAGGCGGAAAATCGTCAGAGTCCCTTGATTACAAGGAGACTCTGACGGGACGGTGATTTTATTACTATTTCAACACTAACTAGTGTCTGTTGAAATAGTATCTACATCGTCATCCTTAAAATTAGAATTTTGAATTATTTTTTATGTTTCTCCGCACATATCATCCAAATCCAATTTTACTAAACCTTGGACCGTTAAAAATTTATTGGTATGGATTTATAATTGTAATCGGAATATTTATCGCGTTTGCCGTTTCAGAATGGCTGTTAAAAAAATATCAAAAATCAGGTATTCTTACAGAAATTGACCTCGCAGATATTACTTTATGTTTGCTAATCTGCGGACTTATAGGCGCAAGATTATTTCATGTAATAAGCGAATGGCAATATTATTTTAAAAATCCTCTAGATATCTTTAAAGTATGGAATGGAGGATTATGGATTTATGGAGCCATTGCAGTGGGGCTATTTGGATTTTTAATTTACACGCGCAATTTTAATAAAGAAAAAAATTTTTTATTGCTAGATATAATCGCTCCGGGTATAATTATCGCGCAAAGTATAGGAAGATGGGGAAATTATTTTAATCAAGAATTGTATGGCATCCCGACCAATTCAATTTTTGGATTGCCAGTTGATTTTATCCACAGAATAAAAGGTTTTGAAATTTTTTTTTATTTCCATCCCGTTTTTTTATACGAAAGTTTATGGTGTTTATTAGTCGGAATAACTTTTATATATTTACATCTTGTTCGCATAAAAAGAAAGGAGACTAATGCTAATTATAGAATTAAAGCTGGAAATATTTTTTTATTGTATTTATTTTTGTACAGCTTAGGAAGATTTTATTTTGAATTTTTAAGAATTGACACAGTTTTTTTAATTTACTCTTTTCGCAGTACGCAACTCTTAGCTTTGGCAGCAATAGTTATTGCTGGAATATTTTTAGTAAAAAATGCCGCAGTAAATGAGTAAAAAAACATGCTATTGCTTTTTTTTGCGTTTTAGGCTATAATGATAACAGTTTGTAAGTTTTCTTAATGGATACCCTTTTTTTCGTTTTTTATCAGCTATGTTCATAAGACAACTGTATCAAAAAACGAGGTTAAAATGCCCCGATTTAAAGGGGTTTTAGGCAAATCAATAAGAAAGCAGGTCGCCTTACAATTATTAAATAAACAATGGATATCACATTTTAAAATATGATGTCCATATACATGTTTTAAACAATTATGGCTAAAAAATTATTTGTCGGCGGTATATCCTACGACACAACTGATGAAAGCTTAAAAGAAGCTTTTGGTCAGGCTGGCACAGTTGTTAGCGCAACTATTATCACAGACAGGATGACTGGCCGATCAAAAGGATTCGGTTTCGTTGAAATGTCAAATGACGCTGAAGCTGAAACAGCTATCTCTATGTGGAATGGCAAAGAACTTGACGGAAGAACTTTGACTGTTAACGAAGCTCGCCCTATGGAAGAAAGACCTAGAAGAGATTTTAACAGAGGCGGAAATGGCGGCGGAAATAGAAGAAATGATTGGTAAAAAAAATGCCTAGAATCATAAAAAAAGCTCCTGCATTTATTTGCAGGAGTTTTTTTATTTTCAAAAATATAAAATATCTAACTCTGGCGGCATTAAAAATCGCAAAGGAATTCCAGTCATTCCCACTCCCGGACTAACAAAAACATTTATTCCTTTAACATTATAAAAACCCTTATCAAAATCATGCGCGGTAGGGATGACATATTTATATATATAAGGCAATCTGATCTGTCCGCCATGAGTATGGCCCGAAATTACTAAATCAACATTGCAATTTGCCGGAAAATAATAGACACTGTCAGGATTATGCGCGAGCGCTATGGAATAAACATCATTCGGCAGACCATTTAATAATTGAAAATTTATATCACCGCTCCATAAATCTCTTAGACCTATTAAAATAATCTCCGTCCCTTTTATATTTATTTTTTCCATTTTATTATTTATAATATGCGCGCCGTATTTTTCTAACGCATCTTCAACTTCTGTCTCAAGATTACTTTTTATTGATTTATCATGATTCCCAGTGACTGCATAAACCGGGGCTTTTATTTTTGCGATAGGCGATAATTTTTTTTCAATATCATCTTTACTAATATTATAAATAAAATCACCGGGGATAAAAACTATATCAGGATACTGCTCATTTGTTTTATCCGCTATTTTTTCTAAAGATACAGTATTTTTATAAACGCCTATATGCAAATCGGAAAAAATAACAGCTTTTATGCCCAACGCATTCTCTGTAATAGAACTTAAATCCGCAGTTTTTTCAATTAACATCTTCGGCTCAATAAATCTCGCGTAAATAAAAACTAAACTAATTATAATAATAATAAAAACGGCTATTTTTTTTATTTTTTTCTCGCGAAAAAAACAATAACCAATATAGAAAATAAATAAAAAAATAAAATAACTCAAATAATAAATTAAAATATATAAATATTCCATATATTTTTTACATATAAAAAATAACATAAACATTACGCTCCCATAAACAAAAAACGTTTTGAAACGTTTTTTTTATTTTCTAAAATTATTTTTTTCCTTTTTTCGCGAGTTTTTCTTTTACCCTGTCAACTACATCTTCAGGTCGCCAATCAGACTTTATCATATATTCATGAACTCCCATATCTAGCGCGGCGCTTATTTTTTCTACATCAAATAAATTAGTAAGAAGCATTATGTCCGCTTTTTCCCCCATTTGTCTTTTCTGATTTTCTTAAGCGCTTCCATGCCATCTACTTTCGGCATCAATATGTCCAATAAAATTAAATCGGGATGCTCTCTAAACGCAACTTCCATTCCCTGTTCTCCATTATAGGCAATAAAAACATCAAACCCTGAATTCCTAAATTTATCTCCCCAAGTTTTAACTAATAATTTATCATCATCAACTAAAAGAATTTTGTTTGCCATATAATTATTATCCCCCCTGAACGCGTTGCGATATCTACCGCAGTCTGTCCAAGACAGGTGGACAAGCTATGGACATCACATTATTAAAACGCGCTTAGAAACTAGAAAAAATTGATGAATAGCGAAGTTTTGCAGTTTAGGAAAACCGCATAAGTATCAGTAGATACATAGAGGATTTTCCTGAACGAAAAACAAGCTATTCGCAATTTTTACAGTTTATGGAGTGCGGAGTCATAATGTGATGTCTATAACATCTTAATTATAGCAAATTTTTATTTAAAATCAATACTTACCGTGAATTAGTGTCTGTTGAAATAGCGCTTGTTGTAGAGACGCGACACTGCCGCGTCTCTGAAAGAATGGCTCAATAGGCGCATTATACGGGGCAATACCCCGTCTCTACAATGGAATTTTTTTACTATTTCAACAGACACTAATTAAATTACCGATACTTAAAAATATCCTGTCAAAGATACACTGCAAAATTAAAGAAATAGGATATCCACCATAACCTCATTTCAATAGGAGGAAAAAACACAGCGCCGAGGCGCAAAATGCCGCCGCGCTTTTATGGAGTGAGAAGTACGCCGATGAATTTATTTTGCAAAAAGAAAAAATAAATTTGTCGGTTTTTTTATTATGTTTGACTGTTCCATATTTTTTAGCTAAAATAGATATATAAACTAAAATTTAAAATCTATGTCTATTAAAATTGCAATTAACGGTTTTGGTCGAATCGGCCGAGCCGCTTTCAAAGTAATCTTGGCTGGCAGTGGCGCGGAAGTAGTCGCTATCAATGATTTAACTGACAATGAAACATTAGCGCATTTATTAAAGTATGATACTGTCTACGGAGTTTATGATAAAGAAGTAAAAGCGTTAAAAGATGGCATCTCTGTGAGCGGCAAGAAATATAAGATACTTACTGAAAAAGATCCCGCGAATTTGCCATGGGAAAAACCGGGAATAGATGTTGTATTAGAATGCACTGGATTTTTTACCGCATACGAAGATGCGCAAAAGCATATATCCGCTGGAGCGCGCAAGGTAATTATTTCCGCTCCCTCAAAATCAAAAGAAATAAATACTTATGTCAAAGGAGTTAATGATAATAAAATAAAGAAGAATGAGAAAATTATTTCAAACGCATCATGCACGACAAACTGCATCGCTCCGGTAATGAAAGTTTTAGAAGATAATTTCGGTGTTGACAAAGCGATAATGACCGCCGTTCATGCTTATACCGCAGATCAGAATTTAGTTGATGGACCGCACAGAGGGGGGGATTTAAGAAGAGCGCGGGCGGCGACTGAAAATATTGTTCCCACCACGACAGGCGCGGCGATTACGGTTACGAAAATTATCCCGTCATTATTGGATAAATTTGACGGATTGGCTGTGCGCGTGCCTGTTCCTGTCGGTTCTCTTTCTGACATTACGGCCTTGCTTAAAAAGGATGTTACAGCTGAAATAGTAAACAATGTTTTTAAAAAAGCGGCGGCGAAGAGCGAATTTAAAAATATTTTAATGGCGACTGAAGATCAGATCGTTTCCAGCGATATAGTTGGAAATCATTATTCTGCAATAGTGGATTTGTCTTTAACTGAAGTAGTCGCAGGAAATATGGTAAAAGTTATCGCGTGGTATGATAATGAATGGGGATATGCTAATCGGATCGTCGAGCTCGCCATTAAAGTTGGGAAAATATAATAAAAATTTCTAATTTCTAATTTCTAATTTCTAATAAAATTTAGAGCAATGGGGGGTAGCCTCTGGCTGAAGAAATTAGAAATTTTAGGATGCGGACTAGAGACTTATTTTATGTTTAAAACACCAGAAAAAAATACAAACGATAGGGATGTAGAAACAATTATCGGCAACTCCGTTAAAGTGGAAGGAGATTTTGTCGGCGAGGGAAATGTCATTGTAGAGGGCATTGTTTCAGGAAGCTTAAAAACAAATAAAAATTTAAAAGTAGGCGCGCGCGCGCGCATTTTTGCTAATGTCCGAGCCGCGAATGCTTTAATCGCCGGAGAGGTTAATGGGAACATTATCGCTGATGAAATGATAGAGTTAACCGCGACGGCGAAAGTGAGCGGAGATATAAAAGCAAAAATTATTACCATAAGCGCGGGCGCGGTGTTTAATGGAAAATGTAGTATGGGAGATGTTAATGGAAAGAGCGCGAAAGGAGTTGTAAAAAATAATCCTGATAAATTTAATGAAGGCGTATAGGTTTTCTTGAAAAATTTCTAATTCACCTAATTTTTAATTCACCTAATAAAATTTCAAATGTTAAAATCCATAATTTTAAAGTAGTTTTTTGATTTTTCTGAATTATAAATTTGATATTTTATTAGAAATTAGAAATTAGAAATTTATATGTGTGTATTACTATATTTACGATTCGTTTTTAAATGATAGAAAATACGATAGAATTTTAGCCAAGATTGAAAATAGATTGGCTAATTTTGAGATTAACGGAAAAATTACAAAGTTATCAAAGTTAAAAAGCGCGGAGGATAATATCTTAGAAGAAATATCAGGGGGAGTTAAAAATATTATTGTCGTAGGAGATGACAGCGCTGTTTTGCAAATTTTAAACATTGTAGTTGATTATGAGGATATTGTTTTTGGAATAATTCCGGTAGGCGAGAAGAATGAAATATCAAAATTGCTGGGGATGCCTTATGGAGAAGACGCGTGCGAAGTTATATCTTCTCGTAAGTTAGAGCTTATTGATTTAGGGCGTGTTAACAATAAATATTTTATTTCAAAATTAGATATTGGGCATGATAGTAATTTAGAAGTTGTTTGCAATGAAACTTATTCAATAAAATCAATCGGGTCTAATGAGATAAGTGTTTGCAATATAGCTGATTATCAATCTCCGCATAAAGAAAAAAATGTATTTAATCCTAAGGACGGTTTTTTAGAGGTTTTTGTCGGTCAGAAACAGTCGTTTGCGGATAAATTTTTTAATAAAGAGAAAAGGCAAGAAAGTATTTTCCCGATTAAGACAGCGCTTGTAAAGTGCGGGAAAAATATAAAAATTATGCTTGATCGCGAGATGGTTTTAAAGTCGCCGCTCTCCATCCGCGTCGCGCCGCATAAGCTTCGGGTGATAGTCGGAAAAGACAGGGTATTTTAAAAAACCCAGCCATAGCTGGATTTTTTAGTTGATTTTTTTGATTTGATATTGTGAAATTTTAGCTCTTTTTAGCGTCATAACTCTATTATAGTGCCTGTTGAAATAGTCGCAGAATGTCATTCCTACCGAGCGAACCAGACGCTCAAACGGCTGGTTCGTGAGTGGATGAATCTGTTTATTAAGCCAAATTTGGTACTGTCAACAGATCCCTCGGCTACGCTCGGGATGACAAAAAAATACTATTTCAACAGATACTATTATAGCATAGAGGTATCTAGTCTAGAGCCTATATTTTTTGGTATATCAAATTTAGGTTAGAAGTCAAATAAAATTTTTTTAAAGATTGTTTTTTTGACAAAATTCAAAAAATATGGCGCAAATAGCTTGATTTTTATATTATAGCTTGCTATACTTTAATATAGATGGAATGAAAACATATAAAGCTTATGGACATTTTGTTTTGTTGTTTTCTTGCTTTATTGAATTCATATTTATATTCGGATGGGCGCCATTCGTAGTGGCGCGTTTAAAACATATGTCTGGACACAGCAAGTGGGCTACAATTCATAAACAAAAATCAGTTACCGATGCTAAAAGAGGGGCTGTTTTTACGAAACTCGCGCGCAATATTACGATTGCGGCAAGGGAAAAAGGAGGCGATTCGGAGATGAATATGTTTCTTAGAACTGCGATTGATAAGGCTAAAGAGTTTAATATGCCTAAAGATAATATAGAGCGGGCGATAAAAAAGGGGACTGGAGAATTAGAAGGCGCGAAGATTGAGGAAATTGTTTATGAAGGATTTGGGCCCGAAGGAACAGCTTTAATTATAAAATGTTTATCAGATAATAAAAATAGAACGGTTGCGAATATACGGCACATATTAACAAAACATAACGGAAGGCTTGGAGAAGTGAATACTGTAATGTGGATGTTTGAAGAAAAGGGGGTTATTAGGTTTTTAAAATCCGCGATTTTAGAAAAGGGAATTGGCAGGGATAATTTTGAATTAGAAATAATTGACGCTGGCGCGGAAGATATAAAAGAAGAAGATGCTGAAGTGGAAGTTTATACAAATGTGCAAAATTTTCAAAACATAAAAGATGTAATTGAGAAAAAAGGAATTAAAGTGGAATCATCTGGGATAGAATGGATCGCGAAAAATAATGTTGAAGTTGTAAATGAAGCGCGAGAAAAAGTTATAAACTTGCTTGAGGCGTTAGATGATGATGAGGATGTGCAGGATGTATATATTAATGGGAAAAATTTTTAATTTCTAATTTAAAATTTTTAATGAATTTCTAATGATTTAATGCTTAATTTAATTAAAAATTAGTTAAATAAAAATTGATTGAAAATTAAAAATTAAGAATTATTCTGATGCTATCATCCTATGAAGATAACTGTAGTGCGTGAAGCCAGTTTAATCTATGGATAAAAAAACAAATATCATTCTCGGTATTGACCCCGGCTTTGCAATTACTGGTTACGGTGTTATTATGAAGGAGGGAGGGAATGTAATTAAGCTTTTAGATTATGGATGCATAACCACGAAATCAAATCAAAAGTTTTCTGAAAGGTTAGATATAATACATAAGGAGTTAGAAAAAATTATAAAAAAGTACAACCCTTGTCTTGCCGCCGTTGAAGAGCTTTTTTTTTGCAAGAATGTAAAAACAGCTTTAATGGTAGGGCATGCGCGGGGTGTTGTTTTATTAACCGCGATGCAGGCTGGGATTAGTTTAAAAGAATTAACTCCTTTGCAGGTTAAGCAGGGAGTAACAGGATATGGTAAAGCTGATAAAAAACAAGTGCAAAAGATGGCGCAGATTATATTAGGGTTAAAAGAAATTCCGACGCCTGATGATGCGGCGGACGCGCTGGCAGTTGCGATAACGGCGGCGAATTGTGTAAGATAATTTAAAATTTTTTCAAATAATATTTATGTTTAAATCACTTAAAATAGCATCAATATCAAGTCAAGTCGCGCCTTATTCTAAGACTGGCGGTTTAGGGGATGTCGCAAGATCTCTTCCCAAGGCTTTTCGCAAGTTAGGGCATGAGTCAATAATTATTACTCCTTTTTATGAGCAGCTTATTGATGTAAAGAAATATAAATTAAAGATGATAGCAAAAGATGTTTCAATTATTATAGATAAGGAAAATAATGAAAAGGTTGATTTTTGGGAAGGTGAATTAGATAAGTCGGTGAAAGTATATTTTATAGCAAATAAAAGATTTTTTTCAAGAAATAAAAATATTTACGGTTCTACGCATGAGAATGCCAGATTTTTTTTATTTGATATAGCGGTTTTAGAATTATTGAAATTTTTAAATTTTTCTCCGGATATTATCCAATGCCATGACTGGCACATTGGTCTTATCCCTTATATTTTGCGAAAGCAATATAAAGACGAGGCTCTCTTTATAAAAAGTTTGATTGTTTTCACTATTCATATTTTAACTTTTCAGTTTGGAAAAGATTGGTGGACGACTCCTTTAGAGCATAAAGATTACGGAAGAAATGGAATTCCTTTATTTAATGATCCGAATTTTGAGTATGTTAATTTCGCGAAACGGGGAATTTTAAACGCGGATGTTATTACTACGGTATCAGAAAAATACGCGCAGGAAATTTTAACAAAAAAATTCGGAGAAGATTTGCACAGAATTTTACTCAATAGGCAAGAAAATGTTTTTGGAATTATAAACGGGATAGATTATGATGATTATAATCCCGCGACTGATCCTGGATTAAAAAAAAGGTTTGATTTAAAAAATATAAATAACAAGTGTGAAAATAAAACATATTTGCAGAAAAAATTTAATCTTCCTGAAAATCCTGATATTCCCGTCATTGTTATGGTAACAAGAATTACCGAGCAGAAAGGATTTGATCTTGTGTTTGAAATTTTTGATGCTATGATGAGGCTTAATTTGCAGTTCGTTGTTATGGGCGGAGGAGATAAGCATTATGAAGGAGAAATTAGAAAATTATGCAAGAAATACCCGAATAAATGCGGGTGTCATTTAGAATTTGATCCTGTTAATGCTACGCAAGTTTACGCGGGATCGGATATGATCTTAATGCCTTCAAGATTTGAACCATGCGGGTTAAACCAGATGATAAGTTTAAGGTATGGCTCTATCCCGATAGTTCGTTCTACTGGGGGACTTGCTGATACGATTTTAGATTTTAATCCTAGAACATTGAGAGGAAATGGTTTTACTTTTAAGGAATATAATTCTCAAGATTTACTTATGGCGATTACTCGGGCGGTAGAAACTTTTAAGCACAAAGAGATATGGAACAGATTTTTATTAAAAGCAATGGAGCAGTCGTTTTCTTGGGAATTGCCTGCGAGGAAATATATAAAACTTTTTAAAGATAGTTTAAAAAAGCAGAGCTAATTATAAGCGACAGGATTTATTTTAGTCCAGATTTATTTTTTTAACAATTTTTTTGTCTTTTTATAGTCTGCCATATCTACTTTTTGTATAGCAAATCCAGCGTGTACCATCACGCAATCTTCTGTTTTTACATCTACTAACTCTATATTTATATTAGCTTTAACTCCGTCAAAGTCAACTTCGGCTATATTATTTTTTTTTATTTTTTTTATTTTTCCGAGTGTAGCTAGACACACAAATTTAGTCAAAAATCAAAAATCAAAAGTCAAAAATATTTTTTAAATTTTTAATGCTTTAGTTTTGAAATTTGCAGTAATGTTTATGTTTTTGCCCATAAAATCAGATAAATCTATTTTAGCATTAGGAAGCGAGTTTGATACTCGACTTGCTTTTTATAAAAATGGCGAAATTATATTTTCGGAAAATACTGGCAAAATAGCTGAAAATTATGAAAAATTAGAAAAATTTATTTTTGATTTCGTAGAGACACATTGCAATGTTTTTCTACGAAATCAAATACCTGATATCATTATAACTGATTTGCACCCTTTATACAATTCGCGGAAAATTGGCGAGAAGTTAGCTGAAAAATTTAAAATTCCGCATCTAATTGTCCAGCATCATATTGCGCATATTTTTTCTGCGGTTGCGGATTCATTAATACATAATACTAAATACAAGATACAGGATACTGATTTTTATGGAATAACTTGCGACGGGACTGGTTATGGTTTAGATGGGAATATCTGGGGCGGAGAAGTTTTTAGAATTAGTAGTAAGAAAATATCTCCGCGAATTAACGCGAATGGCGCGCCGTTTCAGAGTGAAGACAATTTTTGGCAGTTAGTAAATACGGCGCCACGCGAAATAACGCGAAAAAAAGCGTGGGATCGCAGATGTTATTGTGAGCGCATCGGACATCTTGAGGAGCAGTATTTAATCGGCTCCGAACTTGCGGTGGAAGAACCAGCAAGAATGCTTATTAGTATTTTAAGTAAATTTTTATCTAAGAAAGAAATTTTTCAATATGTGAAAAAATATTATTCTGCGCGTGAATTTGATTTAATATGGAACCAGCTGGAACAAAAATTTAATTGTCCTCTGTCTTCAAGCGCAGGACGTGTGCTTGACGCGGTTTCAATATTGCTGGGTTTTTGCGAAAACGGGAGAAAATATAAGCATTATCCTGTTAAAATGCTGGAAGAGAATTCTGAAGATTGCGGAAATTTACCTGTGAAGCCAAAAATTACTAAGAATAAAAATGGAGAATATATTTTGAATACTACCGAGCTGTTTAAATATTTGATAGAAAATATTAATAAAACTGATCAGCGCGGACTAGGAGCTGTGGCGCAGAGATATATTATTGAGGGGCTGTATGAGATAGCGGGGATGGATTATAAAACCCCCTTTAATCCCCCTTTTGAAAAAGGGGGGAAATTGAAAAATGTATTTTTTTCCGGAGGACTAGCGGAAAATAAAATTATGAAAAAATTTGCAAGAGAAAATAACATATATGTTTCAAAAAAAATCCCTTCAGGCGATGAAGGGATAGCGATTGGGCAGATTATGGCATTTTTATTATTCCATCCGCGTAATTGCCAAAATAATTTAGCGCATTTATAATAATACCTTCGTTTCTTAAATACTCGGTATTTATAAAAAATGCTTCAAAATCGGTTGAGTCGGCAATTGCGAAATCGGGGATGCGAGATAAATAATTTTTCAGCGCGTTTTCAGAATTGCTTAATAGAATTGTATTTTTAGTTTCGCTGTAAGCAAATTCAAAATTTAATTGATTATTTTTTAAGAGATATAAACTGCACTCAGCCCCTTCCAAAATGGCTCTATCAGGCTGTCTTTCTTCGTAAGGAGAAGAAAAAACAGCAACAGCGTTAAATTTAAATCTTTCAGGGTTGGACCAAAGTTCTGTCATAAGCGAACTGTCTGGCAAGCTCGCAACTTTTTCTTCCGGTATTTTTTCGTCAAGATAGTTTATAAAAAATGTTTTTATTTTTTCTAAATTTTCTTGATTTTTTGTATTATTTTTTAGAGTTATAATATATTGTAATGGCGAATTTTCTCCATTTAGCATAAGTTGATTGCGCAAAGATGCGTCTGAATTATTTTTTTGCTGTTCATTTGAACTGCTGGTTAAAATGATTTCCATCTTCTCATTTTCTAAATCAGGAAAGTATTTGAAAAAATTTTCCGGCAATACTGAAATTTTGTCTGCGGCATTAGTTTGCGCAGAAAAAATTATATTTTCGCCATATTTTTTCTCGTCATTATTTTGAAGTTTTATTTTTGATAATATATTTTGTTCTATGTCCGCAATAGACATCTCATAAGAATCGTTTATTTTTTTTACTCCAACTAATATTTCACCCTTGTTTTTCATTTCTTCTAATACGGCGTTGTCAAGAATAGAGATGTTATTTTCTGTTGAATAAATTTTATTTATATCAATGTAGAATGTTAAATCAGGAGAATATTTTTTTGCGAATTTTTTAATTTGAGAGATGTTTTTAAAGCCGGAATTGCTTTTGAATTCGTTATTATTTGCTGACAATACAGTTAGATTTTTATTCGTTAAATTTTTAATTTTTAAATCTTTTTCCGTGTCTGGAAAGTTAGGAAAATGGGATTCTGATGTGGCAGGATTTTTAAAAATAAAGAAAGGAATTGCTTCGTTATTGTTTTGTAATACAGCGATTGCGGCTTCTTGACCTAAAAATGGAAATATTTTATTGTAAGCGGAATTTTTTTCAATTTTTAAATATTTCACCATTTGATCCGCAAAAAAATCTGTTGTTTTATCATTAGAAAGAGACGCGATATGCGCGTAAAAAATCGTATTATCTGGAAGATAGGAAATTATAGAATCTTTTGCGGAAGTATTTGATGAGAAAAAAAGAAAAATTATTAAAATTATAAATAAAATAAAAGAAGCTCCAAGTCCGCAGAAAATCGCTTTTATTTTATTCTCAGTTTTAACAAATTCTTCTTTTATTTTTTGAAAATTGATAGAGGTTTGCCCCATAGATACTATTTTTTTAAAACCACCTAATCTCATCAGGAACATACGGCAATTTATTTTTTACAAATCTTAATTATAAATCAGTTTAACGATTAGTTTAAAAATTTTTAAATTAATTCCTTCATTTTTTTGATCGTATAATCGGGAAATTTTTTTAAAATAGAATTTAGCTTTTTTTTATTTATTTTGGATATATCCAAAGTATCCAATTCAACTAATCGTTTTCCGCGCGAGATTAAATAAATTAGATCAGCAAGCGCTTTTTCAGGCGAGGCGATATAGATTTTATTTTTTAATTCATAGCCGAAAAACAGATCATCTCGCAGGCGGGAATATTCAAATGTCCAATTCCCCATTTCAATTTTTTTGCTTCTTTTTTTTGTCGCGAGTGTTACAACAGACGGCGCTTGATCAATTAAATTATAGTAAGACAGCGCGTATTCAAAACTTACATAAGAATAATTATCAAACATGACCGCCAGATGCAAATAGTCAACTGCCGATAGATTAAAAGTATAATAACCGCGCCCGAGATTAGAAATCATTCCTTTTTTCGTCCAATTAGAAAGCAATGTTTTTAAACTTTCTTTGCTGCCTGCGTAAAATTTTTTTAAATCATTAAGACTAAAAAAGGTTTTTCCTGTTTTTTCCAGCAATTTTTTAAAATCTAAATAATTAGTTGTTTTCATAAAAAGCAATAACTGTTTTTATTATTTTCCACTTGTCGCGCGGGAGCCATCTTTTTAATTCATTTTCAAATTCTCGCTTATTAAAAGGAAATTTTTTTTGAATTAAATTTTTACTATGCGTTTTTTGGCATAAATACCAATAATCAAACCAGTCTCGCGGCATATTTCTGTTTTTAATCGCCGCCTCTTTCATTTTGCACAGCGATTCTAAATCCGCTGTCTTAAAAATTACATCTTTATTATTAATCGGTGATGCAAGCAGAAAATTTTCCGATTTTACTCCATTTTTCTTTTTGCAAATTTCAATTTTTATTCTTATCGGATGTTTTAATAAATCATTTTTAATATGCAAAAGCCCGAATATTGTATTTCGTTTTTCAAATATTTCTTCAACTAAAACGCCCTCGTTGTTTTGCGCCATGGTTTGCAATGCTTTTTTTAGCTCTTTTTTATTGCTGATCGCGCCAGTTTCTAAAAGAAAATCTAAATCTTCGGAAAATCGGAAACTTTGATAAGCAAGCCTCAGCGCTGTCCCGCCATAGAAAATAATATTTTCAGACAATTCGCATTGGCTTAAATAATAGAGCGTTTCTATTTCCAAATATTCTCTGATAATATTCAATGGCGCGATTTTCAGGTCGGAGGCAAATTTTTCAATTAAAACTTGATTCAACATAATTAATAATATGATTAACTTTCTTGCATTTATTATTTTATACTAAAAAATAAATTTTAGCAAGAGAGATATTGTTATCAATCTATAATTTCATCCTGTTATTTTTTCGTATAATCTCCGCCCATTTATTATAATATTCTTCCCTGCGATCTTTATCGTGAAATTTTAGCATTGAATTATTAAGAATTACTTTAGTGTCTTTATTTGACATTTGGCGAAGATTTTTTGGCATAACGATAAGCTGTATTTTTTTTGCTAATTTTTCAGGGATGATAAAAATTGAAAAATAGAAGATGAAATAAAGGAGTGATTTCTTAGATGTTAAATTTTTTTCTGGACTTGTTAGGTATAAGTCTGCGTTAGGAAGATATTTTTTTATCCATAAATTTTTATCCATAAATTTTTCATAAGTTTTTTCTTTGTTATATATCGGAACTAATGTCGCTATCCAATATATAAGATAGATGTCAAAGGGTAATGGATTGTTTTTAATATAAAACCCCCCATCCTCCCCTTTATGAAAGGGGGGAGTTATTTGTATTTTTTCCAGATCTGAATTGTTTTCACTTACGAAAAAACTGGCGCATATTTTATCGCTGGAATTATTCGGCTTAGGTCTTAGGTTGAGAATTTTTAATATGCTTACTGCTAATAAGCGTGAGAGCCAAATATTTTTTTCTTTCGTTATAATAAATAAATCTATGTCGCTGGATTCTTTTGCGTTATTATAAGAAAGCGTATTGCATACAGCTATCATTTTTATTGTCGGAATGCATCTTAAGATTTTTATTATTCGCAGAGCTTTTTTATATTTTTGTTCCGCGATTCTATTTCGTTTTATTCTTGTTCGTATAATGTCAGGATGCTTCTCGTCCGCATTTAGATAATAAAAACCATTTTTTTCTTTTGCTATATTTTTTTCTTTTAATTTTTTTAACATTTGCTCAATCTGAAACAGCGAAACATTATTATCTCCGCCGCTATTTTTTTGAAACAAAAATTTCCAGATTTCAAATTTGGTTAAAGGGTAATCAAAAATATTAAAGTAGCATAAGGTTGATATTATTGCGCGATAATCCATAATTTAACGCACAGGAATTTTAATATTTTATAAAAGCAAAACTCAAATCTCAAAAGCATGCCCTGAGCCTGCCGAATGGGTCAAAACTACAACTCAAATCTCAAAAATTGCCCAATTCGCGATGTTTTATGTTTTTTAATTTTTTCCATATGTTAGATGCATTAAATTTAAAATGCGTGGTTTGTTATTATTTTTAAGGTTTTGATTTGTGTTTTTGAGATTTGATTTTTTACTTTTGATTTGATGCGCGTAGCCTAATTTATGAATATTGCTAATATAATTTTTGTGTGCAATAATAATATAGACATCACAATTATAACTAATTTAAAGTAAAAAAACAAATGAAAAAGGAAATAGCAAAAAGATTAAGCGGCAAAGAATTAGCAGAACAAATACTTTTGTCGCTTAGAGAAAAAATAATAAAAGCTGAAAAAAATGGGAAAAGACCGCCTAGTCTTGCTGTTTTTATGGCTGGAAATGATCCTGCCAGCGCTTTATATGTCCGAACAAAAAAGAAAACAGCACATAAATTGGGGATTATTTTTCATGATTATTGCTGTAATAGTAAAGACGAAAAAGAGTTGCTGGAAAGCATAGATTTTATAAATAAAGATGAATCTGTTGACGGAATTATGGCACAGCTTCCTTTGCCTAAAGGATTTAATACTGATAAAATTATAAAATTGATAGACCCGCGAAAAGATGTTGACGGTTTTCATCCGGATAATTTGAAAAAATTTGAGGCTGGCAATATTTCACTGCTGGAAACTCGCGCTATTATGCCACCTACATTAAAAGCGGTTATTGCTTTACTTGATTCAATAGGCGAGGAATTAGGAGGGAAGACAGCTGCTATAATTTCTAGAAATGAAATTTTTGCGGATCCTTTAAAGGCGATGCTAAATTTAAAAGATATCAAAACTGAAATAGCGCATACTGAAGATAAAAAAATATCTGGAATTTTAAAGAAAAGTGGCATTGTTATTATAGCGATCGGCAGTCCAGATTTTTTAAAAGGAGATATGATAAAAGATGATGTTATTATAATAGATGTCGGGACTACTTTAATTGATGAGAAATTATTTGGGGATGTTGATTTTAAAAGTTGCGCTAAAAAAGCGTTTTACATTTCTCCAGTTCCAGGAGGCGTAGGTCCTTTAACCGTAGCATATTTATTAGAAAATGTTGTTAACGCGTGGGAGAAAAATATTTAAGAATGCTTGACATTATTTTAAAATACAAATATTATAAAAATGGGTCTTTTGTGAGAAGACACAAAATAATTAAGGAAATGTGAATTATGAATTATGCACTGGAATTTTTTAATTCTTAATTCTTAATTCTTAATTCTTTTTTTATGAGTCAAAATACATTAGATGTAATTCAAATCATTATTTCTGTCGCTTTAGTCGTTGCGATTTTAATGCAAAATCAAGGCTCTGCTATGAGCGGAGTTTTAGGCGGAGGGATGGGAACTCCTTTCCGAACTAAGCGCGGTTTGGAAAAGAAATTATTTATCGCCACTATTGTTCTCGCGGTAGCATTTTTAGGTTTTGCCATACTTCGGATGTTTTTATAATTTATAAAGATAGATAATAAATATTTTTTATATGCTTAAAAAAATTGATTATAAAAAACTAGAAAAAGATATTACATTTAACAAAAAAAATTGTTGGGAAATTTGGGATGAGAAAACAAAAAATAGCGCTTTTAAGTTTTGCGATAACTATAAGCGTTTTTTAGATAACGCAAAAACTGAAAGAGAGTCTATCCGCGAGGGAATTAAAATGGCGGAAGCGAATGGGTTTGTGAATATTGATAAAATCGTACAGACAGGTTTGAAACCTGTCTGTACCAATCCTGTAGAGGCAGGTTTGAAACCAGTCTCTACGACAGGTAAAAAAATTTACGCGGTTAATCACGGGAAAAATTTAGCGCTCGCGCGAATAGGAAAAAAATCGCTTAGCGAAGGGGTAAAAATTATAATGTCGCATATTGATAGTCCTCACCTAGATTTGAAAGTTAATCCTTTATACGAGGATGAAAGTTTGGCATATTTCAAAACGCATTATTACGGCGGGATAAAAAAATATCATTGGCCGACTATTCCGTTAGCTTTGCATGGAACAGTCGTTTTAGAAAATGGAAAAAAAATAGAATTTACAATCGGAGAAAAAGAGGATGATCCCATTTTTATGATAACGGATTTATTGCCTCATTTAGGAAAAGAGCAGGCGAAAAAATCTATTGCGGAAGCAATCGTTGGAGAAGAACTGAATATTTTGGTCGGCTCTATTCCAGTGAATGATAAAAATATAAAAGAAAAAGTTAAACTCGCTGTTTTAGAATATTTGAATAAAGAGTATGGAATAAAATCCGAGGATTTTTTTAGCGCGGAAATTTTAGCTGTTCCGTCTGATAAGGCGCGCGATATTGGTTTTGATAGATCTTTAATTTCCGCTTACGGTCAGGATGACGCAGTTTGCGCTTATACTTCAATATCCGCGCTTCTAGATAGTAAAACATCTGATCAAACTCAAATTTGTTTTTGGATTGATAAAGACGAAACAGGATCTGAAGGGAATACTGGGGCGCAGTCTTTATTTTTAGAAAATTTTACAGCTGATTTATTGGAAATTTTAGGGAAGGAATCAAATATGAAAGAAGTTTATAGGGTGTTTAGTAAATCCGAGGCTTTATCAAGCGATGTTACTGCAGGGTTTGATCCGGATTATAAAAGTGTTTTTGATCCTTTAAATTGCGCGAAGTTAGGTTGTGGAATGGCTTTTGAAAAACATACTGGGTACGGAGGAAAATATCATTCCAGCGAAGCAAGCGCGGAATATGTTGCAAAACTTAGAAACATTTTTAATAAAAATAAAGTTATTTGGCAGACTGCAAGTCTTGGAAAAGTGGATGAAGGCGGCGGCGGGACGATTGCGATGTATTTGGCAAAGCGCGGAATTGAAGTGATAGATTGCGGAGTGCCTCTTTTTAATATGCACGCGCCTCTGGAGATCGCCTCAAAAGCGGATATTTACAGCGCATATTTGGGGTATTTGGCGTTTTTGGGGTAGGTTATTCGCAGATGTGACAGTCACCTCTAACCTGAATTAACGGAATTATACAAACATTTAAAGTCAGTGAAAAAATAAAATTAGAGTTTGTTTTGTCGGCCTGCCTGCGCAGACAAGTGACTATCACCGAACAACTGCCACCAAACAATATTTTATAATTTATATTACATCAATGCAAAAAGAAACAATAAAACAACGTTCTGAACGCATACTTAATCAGTTGAAAAATAAGTATCCGGGAAAAAATGCCTTTGATCTTGATGGCAGAGGTATGCACTTTGTTTGTGAGATAGAACCAACTAAGGAACACCCTGAGTATGATTGCGCTGTTGAGGTAATATTATCTAGCAAGCCGCACAAGCATTTCAAGACAACTCAAAATTATACAATTTTATCTGGCACGCTTGAACTTCATTTAGATAAAAAAGTTATTATATTACATCAAGGCGATAGATATACTATAGCACCATGTATCACGCACTGGGCGGCGAGCAACGATGAATGTTGGGTGAAAATATGCTCTCAACCCGGATGGACTAAAGAAGATCATGTTCTCATATGTTAGTTTGAAATTTTTATTCAACAGTTAAAACCAGGTATCTATAAATATCTTTGCGATGACCGATTTCACTGAATAAAACAGTTTCTTTTTTGTCCCGTCAGAGTCTCCTTGAATTCCTGAGCCTAAGCGAAAGGCAGTCAAGGGACTCTGACGATTTAAGATAGTTTGCCACATCAAAGCGTCAGAGTCCTCAGCTAAACTTTTTGCTACGCAAAAATTTTATCAGAGAGACTCTGTCGGGACGAAAACTGAATTTATTTAAAACACACCCCTACCCCCCTCTTTCTAGTGGGGAACTAAAAGTAGAATAAAAGTGTCCTTTTTGATAGTCAATAAGAGATTGTTCAATAGACTTTTTAAGTTTTTGAGGATTTTCGTATTCTAAAATAGATTCTTCGGGAATTTCGGAAACAATTTTATCCGCCACCCTTTCTAAAAGCTCTTTCGGAGAGATTCCATATTGAAGAGACAAATTAAGCAATTTATCTCTTGTGCTATTTTTTAGTTTAATTGTTAGAGATGAAGTATCCATATATTTTAGTATATCAAACAACATTTTGACTGTAAAACATATATAATTACCATGATTTCAAAATTTGATTTGAGATATTCCCAGCGCATCAACGCGCCTCAGAGTCCTCTGCTAAACTTTTTGCTACGCAAAAACTTTATCAGAGAGACTCTGACGGGACAAAAAGAAGATCATATCCTTACAGGTTAGTTTAAATTCTTTTCTATTTCTAGAATTTATTTCTACAAACTAAAAATCATCTCGCTCGTAATTGAGATGGCATTTAGTGCGGTGCCTTTTGGTTAAAATCCGAACTTTTTTTGACGAAAATCCAGACTGCGAATTTTGAACGCTCCGCTTCGCCGCCGCTCGCTTCGCTCGCTGTCCAGCAAAAAAGTTTTCTTCACAATTTTTGATTTGCCTGCCGGTAGGCACGGCGCGCGCCGATTTTTTTCTTCCCCCCAACCCCCTTCCCCCGCACCAGAACAAGTTCGGTACGGGACTTCGCTTTTTGCCCGTCTGTTGCCGGTCCGTCATAGTTTCAACGACGGCGGGGAAACCCCAGCGATTTTTCCGGGCGACGGGGTCGAAAGAATAGTTACGCTTGCCCCACCCTTCCCCGCGCACACGCAACAAGTATGAGCTCCCCTGATTGCTTGTAATAGAATATTTTGGTATAATTATATTGTAAAATAAAATTAATAATATTATAGAGTCATTATATCACAATTTAATATTAGCTTCACCAATTTATATGTTAAAAAAGAAAATTCTCATCATCGAAGATGAAAAACCTATGGCGCGGGCGCTTGAGCTCAAACTCGCGCGCGCCGGTTTTGAAGCGACAAGCGCAAGTAATGGCGAGGATGGTTTAGCTATCCTCGAAAAGGAGACTTTTGCTCTCATTTTACTCGATCTCGTTATGCCTAAGATGGACGGCTTTTCGGTTCTAGGCGCATTGAAGCAAAAAAACATCCAAACGCCAGTCATTATCCTATCCAATTTGAGCCAAGAGGATGACGAAAAACGAACTAAAGAACTTGGCGCGAAAGATTTCTTTATTAAATCTAATACGCCAATCGCCGAAATCGTCGAGCGGGTGAATAAATTTTTTGAATAAATAGTAAAACAAAATATGAAACTTGATGACAAAACAATTAAAGAAATCCTCCTTAAGGGGAATTATATAACTGAAGCAGACGCAAAGAATGCCGAAGATTTCGGTAAAGCGCACAGCACTCCATTTGCAGAATATTTATTCCAGGAAAATTTCATTACCAAGGATCTTTTAGGGCAAGCGATTGCTGAATCATTCCAAGTTTCCTATGCTGACCTGAATTCAAATCTGCCGGCCATTGAACAGGTACAAAAAATTCCAGAAGAGATCGCGAAAAAATATCACATTGTTGTTTTTTCCGAAGAAAAAAATAAAATCGTGGTTGCCACCGACAGTCCGGATAATCCGCAAATATTGCCGGAACTGGAAAAATTATTTGCGGGTAAAAAAATTAGTATTGCTTATTCGCTTTCCGAAGACATTGACGCAAGTTTTGTGCACTATCAAAAACCGCTTGAAACGAGATTCTCTAAAATTATTGAAGGTAAGGGGCGAATCGCGCCCGAACTTTTGGAAGAAATTTTTGACGACGCGCTTGTTTTTCACGCTTCGGACATTCATTTCGAACCTCGGCTAAAAAACGTGTTAGTGCGATTTCGTGTTGATGGCGTCTTGCGCGAGGCTGGCAAAATTCCCAAAGAATATTATGAGAATATTCTTAACCGCATTAAGGTGCAGAGCGGTTTACGCATTGATGAACACTTTGCTGCCCAAGACGGCTCGTTGCGGTACGAGAAAAACGACGGGATTACCGATTTGAGAACATCTATTATTCCGATCGTGGAAGGAGAAAAAGTGGTTTTGCGCGTGCTCTCGGCTTATGTACAGGGGCTTTCTTTAGGCGATCTTGGTTTGTCGCCCGCGCACCAAGAATTTCTTGAGCAAGCTGCGCAAAAGCCCTTTGGCATGATTCTTGTGGCCGGTCCCACGGGTTCGGGTAAAACTACCACGCTTTACGCGCTTCTTAAGATTGTGAATAGTCCCGATGTGAACATTACTACTATTGAAGACCCTGTGGAATATAAAGTGATTGGCGTAAACCAGATTCAAACAAATGTTCAAACAAATCTTACTTTTGCCAAAGGACTGCGTTCTATTGTTCGTCAGGACCCGGACATTATTTTAGTTGGAGAGATCCGCGACAAAGAGACTGCGGAAGTTGCCGTTAATGCCGCGCTCACTGGTCATTTGCTTTACTCCACATTTCACGCCAACGACGCGGCTACCGCCATTCCTCGACTTTTAGATATGGGCATTGAACCATTTCTTTTGGCTTCTACGCTTGAGGTTATCGTTGCTCAACGATTAGTGCGGAAAATATGCGATCATTGCAAGCATAGCGTGACAAAATCTGCTAAAGATTTTGAAACGCCCCAACTGAAATCAGCGCTTCCGTATTTTTCCGCCAAAGGCGGATCCGCCTTTGGCGGAAAGGACAAATCAATAGACCTGTATGCACAATTAGCAACAAATTAAAATCTCCCTTACCCAATCTGTTTAGCGCTGTTCCTGCCTCACCAAAATCTTGAAATTGTTCAAGTTTGCTGACGCAAGAACTGTGTTAAAAAGAAAGTCATTCGAT